>JAIDKM010000073.1 GCA_029051915.1 Alistipes sp.
ATCAGGGGTGTCCGGAGTGTCGGGCGTCTCGGGGGCCTTGCCGGTGCGGAACACCGCCGGCTTGCCGGTCAAGCGTTCGGCGCCGATCTCGACGAAAGGATAGATGACGTAATTGGACTCGGGAGCCAACGACGAGATCCGGCACCGGAGAATGCTGCCGTCGATCTCGGGCCTCGCGATCGTGATGGCCGCGGTGTCCGAAACGGGAGCCCACTCGAAACCGCACGAAGAAGACGAAAGCACGCCCTGGCCGAAAAGCGTGAGGCAAGTTACCGTGGCGGACGTACCGTCGAC
The DNA here is from genome assembly GCA_029051915.1 of Alistipes sp. Classification (GTDB taxonomy): domain Bacteria; phylum Bacteroidota; class Bacteroidia; order Bacteroidales; family Rikenellaceae; genus Alistipes. The sequence goes on from JAIDKM010000073.1 coordinate 295, forward strand.
CTCGACCTCGGTCTGCCGGAACCACTCCTCGGACGAATCGACCTTGTTGTCGTCGCAAGCCCAAGAAGTCAGGACGAAACAATAAAGCAAGTAAGCAAAAAACTTTTTCATAGACGAAAAACGCTGAATCGGTCAAACTTATTTTGTCGGCTTTTGTCGGCGCGGCCGAAACCGCCGCCTTGCCGAAAGATCACTCCCTGTTCCTGGAGTCCATCCAGATCGTTACGGGGCCATCGTTCACGAGCGACACCTTCATGTCTGCGCCGAAACGCCCCGTAACCGCCTCGCGGCCGAGCAAATCGGAGACCCGGCGCACGAACGACTCGTAGAGAGGTTTCGAAACGTCCCCGGGAGCCGCCCCGACATACGAAGGGCGGTTGCCCCTGCGAGTAGAAGCCATGAGCGTGAACTGGCTGACGACCAACACCTCGCCCCCGATCTGCGAGAGGTCGAGGTTCATGACGCCCGCCTCGTCGTCGAAGATCCTCAGCCGCACGAGCTTGCCGGCCAGATACTCGATGTCCTCCTGCGTATCGTCCGCCCCCACGCCGACCAAAACCAACAACCCGGCCCCGATTCGGGAGAAGCACTCGCCGCCGATCTCCACCGCGGCATGGCGGACACGCTGAATGAGCAGACGCATGGCTACAGATTTTCGAAACAAGCCCACAAATTATCGCCCGCAGGCACGGGAGCCGTGATGCTGACGAGCTCGTGCCGCACGGGATGCTCGAAAGACACCGATCGCGAATGCAACGAGATGCCCCCGCCCGGCAACGACCGCCGCGCCCCGTATTTCAAGTCGCCGCGGATCGGACACCCGATTTTCGAGAGCTGCGCCCGGATCTGGTGATGCCGTCCGGTCAACAATTCGACCTCCAACAAAGTATAACGCGTACCGGCGCCGATCAACCGGAAATTCAACCGGGCCTCCTTGGCCTCGGGCCGCGGAGCGTCGAACGCCTTGGAGCGGTTGGAACGTCCGTCGCGGAAGATGAAGTGGCGCAATTCGCCCTGCTCGGCCTGGGGCCGGCTTTCGGTGAGCGCCCAATAGATCTTGCGGATGCGGCCCTCGCGGATCATCTCGTTGAGCCGCACGAGCGCCTTCGAAGTCTTGGCGAACAACACGGCGCCGCTCACGGGCCGGTCGATGCGGTGCACGACCCCGAGGAAGACCTCGCCGGGCTTGCCGTCGCGCGCCTTGATAAAGGCCTTGATCTGCCCCTCCAGGGCGCTGTCGCCCGAGGGATCGGGCTGCACCAGGTCGCCGCAATGCTTGTTGACGACCAACAAGTGGTTGTCCTCGTAGAGGATGTCGTCGGGAGAAAACATGCGTCCGGCGCTAAAGGATGAAGGTGAAAGGCAACAACCGAGCGGCCGACTCGACGACGGAAGCCGTGCCGCTGCCGCTCATGATGACCCGCATGGGAGAACCCTGCCGCCGCTCGACGTCGACCATGACCTGCCGGCACTGCCCGCAAGGGTAGCATTCGCGCTCGGAAGGAGAAGAAGCGATGGCCAGCGTCTCGATGGGATCGTCGGCATAGTTGGCCTGGGCATAGAAGAGCAACGACCGCTCGGCGCACAGACCGGCGGGATAGACCTCGCTCTCGAAGTTGCTGCCGTAGAGCACGCGGCCGCTGCGCAGCCGTGCGGCGGCGCCCACCCGGAACCGGGAATAAGGTGCGTGGGCATTGTCCGTGGCCCTGTCTCGTATACACATC
>JAIDKM010000074.1 GCA_029051915.1 Alistipes sp.
ACCGGCGATGTCGGAGACGAGGGCACGATCGTCTTGCAGCAATCGGTTGAGCAACGTTGATTTGCCGACGTTCGGAGCACCGGCGATGGCAACAGGGACGCCTTCCCGAATGGCATTGCCGAGCGAAAACGAACTGCGCAGAGTCTCGATTTCGCAGTCGATCCGCTCCAAGGTGGCTTGCAACTCGTGGCGGTCGGCGAATTCTACGTCTTCCTCCGAAAAATCGAGTTCGAGCTCCAATAGGGAGGTGAGTTCGAGCAATCGCGTGCGCAGAGCTTCGAGCGCCTGCGAATAACCGCCGCGCATCTGGTTGATAGCCAACGTATGTGCTGCCTGCGACGAGGAGGCGATCAAGTCGGCGACCGCTTCGGCTTGCGAGAGATCGAGTTTGCCGGCCAAATAAGCGCGGATGGTGAATTCTCCCGGTTCGGCCATTCGGGCGCCGGCACTCTGTGCGAGTTGCAAAATTTCGGAGACGATATAAGCCGATCCATGGCAAGAAATCTCGACCGAATTTTCTCCTGTATAGGAATGCGGGGCCCGGAACACGGTGGCGAGAACCTCGTCGACGATCCGCTCTCCGTCCATGATGCGGCCGAAATGGACAGTATAACCGGTGGCGTCGGCCAACGGAGCGGAGCCCCGAAAGAACCGATCGCAGACACGGAATGCACTCTCGCCGCTCAGCCGGATGACGGCGATCGCACCGCCCGGAGCCGTGGCCGGTGCGACGATGGTTTCCTGATCGCTGGTCATGGCAGGATGCGGCGTCAGCGGCGTTCGATGCGGAGCTTTTGTCCGATGCTCAGTCTATTGGCGTTCTTGAGCTTGTTCCACCGCATCAGTTGAGCCGTGGTAACATGGTATTTATGGGCGATGGCCCCCAAGGTTTCGCCCTTTTTGACCGTATGGATCGTGATGTATTCCTGCCGTTTCCGGTCGAGGTTCGCCGGATTGATGTACTCTTTGAGATACATCGAATCCTTTGCCATGATCTCCTGCTCATGTGCGATATACTGGGCGATGTTGCGCTGCGGCAGAACGAGCGCATAGGTTTTGTTGGTCGCCGGAATGATATCGATCTTATACTGCGGGTTGAGCTGGCGCAGGGTCTCCATCGGTACATCGATCGTCGAAGCCACCTGTTCGAGGTGCATCAACCGGTTGACCCGGATGGTGTCGACCGAGAGCGGAATGGGAGCGGCAACGGGCTCGATGCCGTGGTTGCGGTGGTAGGAGTAGGCATAGGAAGCTCCGATGAAAGCCGGCACGTAACCACGGGTTTCGCGAGGCAGATAGTCGTAGATGTCCCAGAACGAACGGCTTTCGCCGCCGGCACGAGCCAGTGCCTTGTTGACGTTGCCGGGGCCGCAGTTGTAGGCGGCGATAGCCAGCGACCACTCCTTGTAGATGCTGTAGAGGTCTTTCAGATAACGGCAGGCGGCCTTCGTCGAGAGGATCGGATCACAACGCTCGTCGACCAGCGAATTGACCTCTAGGCCGTAGCTCCGGCCGGTAGAAGGCATGAACTGCCACAGTCCGACGGCACCCGCATGCGAGACGGCCGTGGAAGAGAGACCCGATTCGATGATCGGCAGAGCCCGCAGCTCGACGGGCAGCCCCTCCTTGATGAGCTCCTCCTCGATAATCGGGAAGTAATACTGCGACATGCCCAGAATGCGGCCGATCGTGCTGCGGCCGGGCTCGACGTAGCGGTTGATGTATCCGCGAACGATGTCGTTGTAAGGCAACTGGATGGGCGAAGCGAGGGCGCGCAGCCGTACTGAATAGACCGAGTCGGGAACGTTGCTCTCGGAAGCCGAATCGATGTGGACGTAGGTTTCGAAGAAGTCGCGGAAAGCGGCGATACGCTGGCGTTCGCGCCATTCGGCGACCAGCGAATCGGCTTGTTCGGCCGTGAGCTCCAGTACCAGTTCTTCGATCTCCTCGATTTCCTGTTTCGGCTCCTCGGCTTCCGCTTCGGGAAGGGCAGTCGGTTCGTCGGCTTCGTCGTCGGG
>JAIDKM010000075.1 GCA_029051915.1 Alistipes sp.
CCAGAACGAGGACGGCATCACTTCGGCCATCGGCATCATGCGCAGTTACTTGTCTCAGGCCGTGGAGCTCCTCTCCGAGTTCGAGCCTTCGGATTGCAGAGCCGCTTTGGTGGATCTCTGCGCTTTCGTCGGCGAGCGGACTCAGTAGTCTTTCCGCAACCAATCAGAAACCTTACTCAATATGACACAGAAAATCAACTACCGGCTGCCGCTCGTTCCCATCATCACGATGTTCTTCCTCTTCGCGATGATTTCGTTCGTTACCAACCTCGCGGCGCCTATCGGCACCATCTGGAGGAACGCCTACGAGGGGTCGAATACCCTCGGCATGATGGGTAACATGATGAATTTCTTGGCTTACCTCTTCATGGGTATCCCCGCCGGCAACATGCTCGTTCGGATCGGGTATAAGAAGACGGCTTTGATCGCCATGGCCGTGGGCATCGCGGGTCTCTTCACGCAGTACCTCTCCAGCCGCGTCGGGGCGCATACGGCGCTCTTTTCGATGGATCGGTTCACCATCCACCTCAACTTCATCGTCTATTTGTTGGGCGCCTTCATCTGCGGTTTCTCGGTCTGCATGCTCAATACCGTGGTCAACCCCATGCTCAATACGTTGGGCGGCGGCGGCGACCGCGGCAACCAGTTGTTGCAGTTCGGCGGGGCGCTCAATTCGTTGTCGGGTACGCTCACTCCGTTGTTCGTCGGCGCTTTGATCGGCACCGTAACCGCCCGCACGACCATGTCGGACGTTACGTCGCTTCTGTTCCTCGCCATGGGCGTCTTCGCCGTGGCGTTCATCGTCATCTCGTTCGTCTCCATCCCCGAGCCGCATTTGCAGCATCGCAGCGTCCAGGTCGCTAAGCAGACTCACAGTCCTTGGAATTTCCGCCATACCGTCTTGGGCGTCATCGGTATCTTCATCTACGTCGGCGTCGAGATCGGCATTCCCGGTACGCTCAACTTCTACCTCGCCGACAGCTCGGCTCGGGGCGCCGGTCTGGTGCTCGACGGCGCCGCCATCGGGGGCGCTATCGCCGCCGTCTATTGGCTCCTGATGCTCGTCGGCAGGTCTCTGAGCAGCCTCATCAGCGGCCGCGTCTCCAGCCGCGTGCAGTTGATGGTCGTCTCGGCTACGGCTATCTTCTTCGTCGTGCTGGCCATCTTCATCCCGAAGGAGTTCACGGTCGCCATGCCCGGTTACAGCGTCGAGAACGGCTTCCAGCTCGCTCGCGTGCCCGTCAGCGCTTTGTTGCTCGTGCTTTGCGGTCTCTGTACGTCGGTCATGTGGGGCGGGATCTTCAACCTCGCCGTCGAGGGCCTCGGCAAGTATACCGCCCAGGCTTCGGGTATCTTCATGATGATGGTCGTCGGCGGCGGCGTTCTGCCTCTCTTCCAGCAGTTCATCGCCGACAGGGCCGGTTATATGACAAGTTATTGGGTCATCGTCGCCGGTCTGGCTTACTTGTTCTACTACGCACTGATCGGGTGCCGGAACGTGAATACGGACATTCCCACCGAGGAGTAGTTTTTCGGATTCATAATAAATTCGTCCGGCATTCCGTTTTCGGGGTGCCGGACGTTTCGGTTTTATCGGTTATCTTTCTATCTTTGCAAACGGTTAATGGGTATTGCAATGGATCTTTCTCGCTACGATTCTTTCCGTACGTTGGTGCGGAGTTCTTTTTCCGCCCGTACGCAGGCGGCCGTCGACGAGGCGCTCGCGTGGGCGGACGATAAGTTGGGCGACGCCGTCCGTTACGACGGCCGTCCTCTGCTCGACCACGCCGTCGCCGTCGCTTCGATCGTCGTCTCCGAGGTCGGCCTGGGGCGCAATTCGGCCGTCGCCTCCATCTTGCACGACATCGTGCGCCTGGGGCATAAAAGTTTGCCCGCCGAGGAGTTTTTGGCGCTCACCGAGGAGATCCGCTCCCGCTTCGGCGAGGAGGTCGTGGGCATCACCGTCGGTCTGGCCAATATCTCCGAGCTCAGGCTCAAGGTCGCCAAGGAGCAGGCCGACAACTTCCGCGATCTGATCGTCAGTTACTCCGAGGATCCGCGCGTGATCCTCATCAAGCTCGCCGACCGGTTGGAGGTCATGCGGTCGCTCGACATCTTTCCGCACGAGAAGTGGCGCAAGAAAAGTTGGGAGTCCTTGAACCTCTACGCCCAGATCGCCCATAAGTTGGGTCTCTACAGCATCAAGAGCGAGTTGGAGGACATCGCGCTCAAGTACCTCGAACCGAAGGATTACGAGCATATCGTCGCCAAGCTCGAGGAGAGCGCCGACGAGCGGCGGGCTTTCATCGCGCGCTTCCTCGTCCCCGTCGAGGAGCGGTTGCAGAAGCTCGGCATCAAATACCATATCAAGTCGCGCACCAAGTCGATCTTCTCCATCTGGTCCAAGATGCAGAAGCAGCACGTGCCTTTCGAGGGGGTTTACGACATCTTCGCCTTGCGTATCATCATCGATTGTCCGCGCGAGGAGGAGAAGCCGCAGTGTTGGACGGCTTACTCCGTCGTTACCGATTTCTATACGCCCAACCCCAAGCGCATGCGCGATTGGATCTCCATCCCCAAGTCCAACGGCTACGAGTCGCTCCATACCACCGTCTCGGCCGAGGGGCGGTGGGTCGAGGTGCAGATCCGCACCGAGCGCATGGACGCCGTCGCCGAGCGGGGCATCGCGGCCCATTGGCGTTACAAGGGGGTCAACCAGGGGGCCCGTACCAGCGAAATGTGGCTCGGGCGCCTGCGCGAGTTGATGGAGGATACGACCCATTCGTTGGCTCGGCGCTTCGACGCCAAGCCCGCTTCGGGCGAGATCTTCGTCTTCACGCCCAACGGCGACTTGCGCAAGTTGCCCGAGGGGGCTGCGTTGTTGGACTTCGCCTTCGACATCCACACTTCGCTCGGGGCTACTTGCGTCGGGGGCAAGATCAACGGCCGGGCCGCGTCGATCCGCGACATCTTGCACAACGGCGACATCGTCGAGATCCAGACACAGAAGAACCAGACTCCCAAGGCCGACTGGCTCTCGGTCGTCGTTACTTCCAAGGCGCGCAACAAGATCAAGTCGTTCTTGCGCGAGGAGCAGGCCAAGCATACGCGCATGGGGCGCGAGGAGTTGGAGCGCAAGCTCAAGAATTGGAAAATGGCCCTCACCATCGACGAGGCCGTCGCTTACCTCGCCAAATACTTCAAGTTGAGGCTCGGCACCGAGGTCTACGGTCTGATCGCTACGCAGAAGGTCGACTTCGGAACCATCAAGGAGATCCTCTCGCGCCACCTCTCGGGCGAGGCCGTCGAGGAGCGTCGGGCCGCCGCTGCCGAGGCCGAGAAGCAGAAAACGTATTCCGTCCGCGACTCCGAGGCTCCGCAGGACGCTTTGGTCATCGACGACGACATCTCCCGAATCCAGTATAAGCTCGCCCGGTGTTGCAATCCCATCAAGGGCGACGACGTCTTCGGGTTCATCACCATCAGCTCCGGCATCACCATCCACCGGTGCGATTGTCCCAATGCCCGGCGCATGCGCGAGAACTATCCCTACCGCATCGTCGAGGCTCGGTGGCGGCACTCCGCGGCGGGTGCTTTCCGGGTTACGATCCGCATCGTCGCGGCCGATACCACCGGCATGGCCAACCACATCACCGAGACCATCAGCCGCGAGTTGAAGCTCAACATCCGGTCTATCAACTTCGAGGCGGCTTCGGGCGGGTGCCTCGCCGGTTCGGTTTCCGTCGAGGTTCCCGGTGCGGGCGTCGTCGACACGCTCATCCACTCCATCATGCGGATCAAGGGGGTGCAGCGCGCTTATCGGGTCAATTAGGCCGGCGGTCAGAGCAGCGGCGAGAAGATCCGCATGAACGACTCGGCCCAGCGGCGCAGGCGCGGGCGGCCGAACCAGCGGTCGGGCGAGGGTTGCCGGCATCGGCTCAGGTCTTCTTCGTAGATCGCCGCCATGCGGGCGTTGAATTCCGCATCGTAGACGAACGCATTGATTTCGAAGTTGTGTTCGAAGCTGCGGAAATCCATGTTCGCCGAGCCGATCACCGTCAGGTCGTCATCGATTATCAGAAGTTTGGAGTGCAGAAACCCCGGGGTGTAGAAGGCTACCTTCACTCCCGCCCGCATCATGTCGTCCAGGTAGGAGTGTCCCGCAAGATCCACTACTCGCGAGTCGGATCTCTCGGGCAGCATCAGCCGTACGTCTATTCCCGCCAGGGCCGCTTCTTGCAGGGCCGCATTGAGCGTCTCGGTCGGTAGATAGTAGGGGGTCTCGATCCAGATGCGGCTGCGGGCCCGCGCCGCAGCATAGCTGTCTCCTTGCAGCAGGGTGCGCCACTTGCCCAGGGGGCCGCTCGGCACGGTTTGCAGGATGTTTGCGGTGAGCCGTTCCGACGGCGGGTAGTAGGCCGGGCCCGTGATCTTTTGTTTGGTCGTCGCCGACCAGTCGCTCAGAAACGAGGCTTGGAGTCCTCTCACACCGCTTCCTTCCAGCCGGAAATGGGTGTCTCGCCACCTCTCGCGGCGGCCTTTTCCGCGGTCTATGCCTTCTACGTAGCGGTCGGCGATGTTCATGCCGCCTATGAATCCCACCCGGCCGTCTATGACCGCTATCTTGCGGTGATTGCGGTAGTTCACTTTGCTCGTGAATCGCGGGAATTGTACATGCAGGAACGCATGGACTTCGATTCCCGCCTTGCGCATCTCTTCGAAGAACGATTTCTTCACTCGCGTGCAGCCCACGTCATCATAGAGTATCCGGATCTCGATTCCTTCACGGGCTTTCTTTGCCAGCGCATCGCGCAGCCGGCCGCCCGTCTCGTCGTCGCAGAATATGTAGTATTGAATGTGTACGTGGTGCTTCGCTTCCGCAATGGCCGCCAGCAGGGCTTCCATCTTCGTCTCTCCGTCCGTGTAGGGTTCCAGGCGGCTGCCGTAGAGCGGCACGGCCAGGGACGTTCGGTTCAGCATGCGGGCCAGGGGTTGCCAGTGCGGCGGAATTTCCGGGCCTCCGGGGGCTCTCTCTTCTTCCAGACGGGTCGTGATCCGTTTGCGGGTTCGGCGCGAGATGATGCGGCGTTTCGAGAGGTTCTGCCCGAAGAAGAAGTAGATCGCCAGTCCCGCTCCGGGCGCCAGCACCAGCACCAGAATCCACGGCAGGGTCTTCAGCGGATTCCGGTTGTCGGTAACGATTACCAGTATCACGCCGACGATCGACAGCGAGTATATCGTCAGGAAGATCGTGGTCAGTATCTCTCGCATGGCGGGGTCTCTTCTGGGTGCAGGCCGTTTCCGGGATGCCTTCGGGGCTCGCGTTCGAGCCGCCTTCCCGGATTTCGGTGCCTTCGCCGGAGGGCGTTATTCTCGCGTCGGGAACTCCACTCCGTAGAGCAGGTGTTCTACTCCGCGCAGGAAGTTTCGTTTGTGCAGTTTCGGGGAGTATACGTAGCAGTCCAGCGTGAAGATCCGTTCACGCTTCATGTCTACGGTGGTGTAGCTCACGAAGGGGCCGCCCATGAAGTCGCCTTCGACATCCCAGAATCCGCGCAGTTCGCACCACAGGCGTCCGTCAAGATAGAACGTGCTGTATTCCGGGGGGAATACTTCGGAGGTCGTCATGTAGGAGCCGTCGGAGGGGCCGGGTATCCGCGCCGCAAAGCGGTTGCGGGCTTTCAGGAGCGCTGCGGCCGTCAGGTCGGCCGGCCCTTCGTAGGGGTAGGAGTAGATGAAGAATCCTTGGCTCGCCGTCGGGTATTCGTAGCGGGCCCAGAGGAAGTCGGGTTGTTCGGCGGCCAGGACGTAGCCTTTGGGTACGGCCATGCGGACTCCGAATTCCCGGTCGACGGCCGCCTCTACGTTGGGTGTTCCGTATTTGCGGGCGAATGCCACGGCACGCTCCCGTTCGGCTCCTTCCAGTACGGAGACCACTTCTTCCCGGTAGGTCGAAAGGTACTCCGCGATCGACTTCCCGTCGGGTCCTTGCAGCGTTACCACGATCTGCGGCGCCGCCGTCAGGTCGTATTGTACGCCCGCCGAGGCTTTTTCAAGCGTGGGATCCACCGCTATCTTCAGGATGTTGCGGTGGTCGGCGATCATGCCCGTGAAGTCTTGTGCCCGGACACGCAGTACGTCGAAGCGGGGTTCCGTCTGGTTCAGATAGGCGACCGGTTCGGTCAGGATGGCCCGGAGCGTGTCTCCCGCCTGGCCCGTCCATTCGCGTTGTTCGCACACCACGATCAGTTCGTAGGGGGCTCCTTGCGCCGTCTTGGTATGTTTTCCGCCCAGCGTGCGGAAGGCATCGCAGGCCGTCGCCGCCACTGCTGCCGCCAGCAGCGGGAGCATGTACAGGATTCTCTTCATAGGTCGGTGGATTCAAGGTTTTTGCGAAGATACGAATTATTTTTTGTTCCGCTGCGGTTTTTCATTACTTTTGCGCCCGCCATGCGTTTCAAACCGCCCAAAATAATCCGGCGTCTGATGCCCGACCTGATCTGGGAGATCGACGATTCCGAGGGGGTCTTCCTCACCTTCGACGACGGTCCTACGCCCGGCGTTACCGAGTGGATCCTCGCCACGTTGGACAAGTACGGTGCCAAAGCCACTTTCTTCGTCTTGGGCAAGAACGTGGAGATGTACCCCGATCTCTTCCAGCGCATTCTCGACGCCGGCCACCGGGTCGGCAACCACACTTATTCGCACCAGAAGGGGTGGGGTATGAGCCTCGAACGGTATATCGAGGACGTCGACTTCGCCAACGATCTGGTCGGCAGCGACCTCTTCCGGCCTCCCTATGCGCGCATCACGCCCGCGCAGGCTCGTTCCTTGGGCCAGCGTTACAAGTTGGTCATGTGGGACATCATCTCGCGCGATTACAACCGCGGTCTTTCGCCTCGGGCATGCTTCAAGAACGTCTCCAGGTACCTGGCTCCCGGGGCCATCGTCGTCTTCCACGACAGCGAGAAGGCTTTCCGCAACATGCGTTACGCCTTGCCTCGGACTCTCGAAAGGATCCGGCAGGCCGGTTGGAAATGCAAGACCATCGAGTTGTAGGGGCGCATCCCTCTCTCGGCTCCGCCTCGGAATATCGGCCCGCAGCTCCCGCCTCGGTCTCCTGCGGCACATACCCCTCGTTTCCTCTCCCTCGTTTCCTCTCGCTCCGCCCCTCTCCACATACACTCTCTCTGCTTCCTCAGCTCCTCTCGCCCCCCCCCTGGAGGGACGCGGGTGGCGGGGGGGAGGGGGGGCGGGGGTGCGCGGAAGAGGAGGGCCGGGGGTGGGCGGGGGTGGCGGGGGCTGGGGGCGGGGGGTGGGGAA
>JAIDKM010000076.1 GCA_029051915.1 Alistipes sp.
GAGCCTGGGAAGGTGAGGACTGCACACCGACCTACGGTGCCCGCCAGCGTTTCACGATCGCCAAAAGCGAAACCACCCTGCTGCAGGAGATGACCTGCCACCTGCTCTCCGTCAAGGTCTCGGTAGCCTACAAAGATACGCTGATCGCCACGATGAGCGAAAACACGCAGGCCGAACTGGTGCTCGGAGAAAACACGTCGCTCCTGTTCGAAGGCAAGGAACCGGCTCTGGCCGGCTATCTTAAGCCCGATGCCGACCGTAAAAATCCGCTGGTGCTCTATCTGACCACCACCTTCAACGGCAAACGGATCGACCGCCAGCCCCTCACCGTAACGTCCGACGCCAAAGCCGGAGAGTGGCGGAAAATCACGGTCGGATTGCAACACGCCGAAGACGGAACCCTTATTATCAACGCCGAAATCGAAACCTGGATCTCGAACGAGGAAGTCGTGATCGACACCCGCTCGATCGCGGCGTTCAGCGAGGAACGGATCCCCGACGAAAACGACCCCGACGCTCCGAAACTGGAGTGGCCCGGACACTCGCTGGACGAAGTGTTCAAGCTGACGCCGGACTGCTACGACGAAAACGGCTACTTCAACGAACCGTGCGACTTCACCGTCAAGACCAAAGACCCGATGGCATCGTTCGTCGTAGCGATCGCGACCGACAACCCGGAATTCAGCACCCTGCTGGCCGTCAAGGAACTCACCGAGCCGAAAGACCTGTTCACCGTAGAGGGTCTGGCCCGCACGGCCCTGCGCTCGTGGGGATTCCCGGCCCTGAACCTGAACGTAACGGAGCGTACGTTCCCGCTGGACGCCCTGATGAAGATTCTGAGCGACTACGAAGGCACCCACACCTTTACGATGACCATCGTCGACGAAGCGGGCCGCAAGAGCACCTACACGCTGACCATCGAAGTCTCGGCCGGAGGCTCCGAACCGCGCATCGTCTGGGTCGGCCAAGACATCACACAGCGCCACGATGCCGTGGAGGGTCTCGAAGTAAACATCCGCATCGCGGCACCGCAGGGCGTGAAGTCGCTGCTCGTTACGATCAGCGGCGCCCTCGATCTGGACGGCATGCTGCCGGCGACGTTCGACCTGGCCGATCCCGAAGCCGCAAAGGAGGGACTGAGCGAAACGCTCCGCGAATTCGGATTCCCCGTAGGCGAAGAGGTCGTCGGCCAGAAATCGATTTCGTTCGACATCTCGTCGTTCATCCCGCTCATGTCGACTTTCCAGGGCGACACGGATTTCACGCTGACGGTAACCGACATGGAGGGTCAGACGGCCACCGAAGCGGTCATGATCCGCATACTTTAACGAACCGACATCCGAGGCATGAAGAAATTCGCAATCCATATCGCGCTGCTGCTCGGCATCGTCCTGTCGTGCGCATCGTGCTCGAACGACCCGGCCGACATTCCGGAAGCACCCGGACAGCCGGGCGAAGGAGCCGTCTCGTTCGCCATCGCCATGCCGCAGAGCCGGGCCGGGTACGACGACTCGCAATACCCGTGGACGCACTGCGCCATCCGGATCTACAAACTGACGACCGACGAAGCGGGCGACACCGTCAAGGAGCTCATCCGCCGCTACAACTCCCGGTCGGAGATGCCGGCCTCGATCTGGCTGCTGGCCGGAGAGTATTCCATTGCTGTCGAAGTCGGCAGCAAGGCCGAGGCAAGCTTCGACGAACCCACCTACCGGGGTGAGAAAGAGTTCGGCATCGTCGAGGGCGAAACGCAATCCGTGGAGGTCGAATGCCGGATCGTGAATACCATCGTCAAAGTGATTTACGATCAAAGCGTGCCCGCCACATTCAAGGAGAGATTCAGCACGACCGTGGCTTTCGACGAAGCGACGGCGGCAGCACCCGCGGCGAACAAGGGGCCGCATCTGACGTTCGAGGAGACGAAAAAAGGCTACTTCATCCTGCCGGAAACGGCGACGACGCTCTACTGGCAGTTCTGCGGCGAGGGCGAAAAGAACGGCGAAGCTCTGAAGCTGGAGAAAACCGGCTCGCAGGAGATTTCGGCCGAACCGGGCGTTTGCTACGAACTGAAATTCAAATATTCGAAAGATCTGGGCGGCTCGCTCGACTTCACCCTTACGCTCGACGAAAACCCCGACGAGGTGGACGACCCGATCGTATTCCTTCCCAACCCGCAGATCACGGGCGGGAACTTCGACCTGAACGACCTGCAACGCTTCACGGGCGAAGCGCTCGTGCTGTCCATCGCCTCGATCGGCGACATGCAGCGTGTGCGGATCGAAACGGAGGAAGGATTCGTCTGCGAAGTACCGGCCACGAGCGCCGAAGAGAATGCCGACGGCATCGCGGTGGACGTGGCGGATCCGACGAACATGACCGTGATGCTCGGCGAGAAGTTCTTCGCCCGGTTCGGCGGCGGAAATCATGTGCTGACCATCACGGCGATCGATGAAGACGGCGGCGAAGGAACCAAGACGATGACCGTCCGCACGCAGGGAGCCCTGTCGCTGGCATCGACCGATCATTGGAATGCCCGCGGCATACTGAAAGCCGTGGCCTTCGATCCGGAAGCGGACGACGTGAAGCTGGGCTATCGCAAGGCCGGCGACAGCGAATGGAGCATCCTCCCTGCGACATCGGAAGAAAACGACATCCGGTCGGTCGAAGTATCGGGAATTCATGCCGAGACCGAATATGAATACCGGTTGTTCCTCGGCGACGAACCGGTCAACGGCCTTGTCCTCACGAAAACGGGCAGCGGCCCGCAAGTCTACAACGCGGGATTCGAAACATGGAGCGGATCATCGCCGCTGCTCCCCTACACCTCCGATGCCGACCAATGGTGGGACACGGGCAACCACGGCTCCTCGAAAGCGAACACCAACGTGACGACCAACGAAGCGGATGCCCGGCCGGGCTCCGCGGGCACGACGTCGGCAAGGCTCAAATCGCAGAAAGCCGCGATTCTGGGCATCGGCAAATTCGCGGCGGGCAACATCTTCGTGGGCAAATATCTGGGCACGGACGGCACGGACGGCGTCATCGGATTCGGCAAACCGTTCCCCTTCACCTATCGCCCCCGGCAGCTGAAGTTCTGGTACAAAGGCACCGCGGGAAAAGTGGACTACGCAGGCGGCAAGGTAAGCAGCGGCGACACGGATGTGAACCAGGTCTACATCTGTCTGTGCAAGATGGAGGGGCCGCATGTGGTTGCGACCAAAAGACCGGACACGTTCCTCGACTTCGCGACGAACAGCAAGACCATGTCCTACTGCACCTCTCCGAACGGCACGAGCAGCAGCAACGACCGGACTGACGGCCGCATCATCGCCTGGGCCGAATGGAACAACACGCAGTCGCAGGCCGACTGGACGGAAATCGTCCTCGACCTGCACTACAATGAAGAATACGAAGGCGAAATGCCGACCTATTTGATGCTGACCGCCTCGGCCAGCAAGTACGGCGACTACTTCGCCGGCTCGACGTCGAGCTGCATATACCTCGACGACTTCGAACTGGTCTACTGATCCGAAACAAACACACAACCCGAACACTTACCCGAACGCATGGGATCGATCCGATATGTCCTGCTCGCCGCAGCCCTGCTGGGCACACACCCGGCGATGTCCGGCCCCGAAACCGACCCCGAACCGGTTTCGGCGAGCACGACGAACGCCGAAAACCCCGCACCGGAACTCTGGGAGATCTCCGAGACTCCGGCCGCGCCGACGATCAACGAACTGCGCCGGCAACGCGGACTGGTCGACATCAAACATATTTTCGTGCCGGCAGGCCAGTGGATCTTCGGAGGCTCGGCCTCCTACTCCACCCATGTGAACGACGGCTATACGTTCCTCATCATCGAAGGCATCGAAAGCGACGGCTACACGTTCAAGATCACGCCCATGATCGGCTATGCCCTGCGCGACAATTCGGCCGTAGGCGTGCGCCTGATCTACTCGCGCACGCTGCTGAAAGTGGACGGCGGCGAGCTGAACTTCGGCGACGAAGAATCGGGCACCCACATCGCGGCCGACTACTACTATTCGCTCAAACACAGCTACTCGGCCGCCGTATTCTGGCGCCAGTACATTCCGCTGGGACGCAACAAGCGGTTCGCCCTGTTCAACGAAATATCGCTCCAGCTGGGCGGACACCAGACAAAATTCGCGGCCGACACCCCGATCCGGGGAACCTACGAAACCGGCACGTCCATCGCATTGGGAGTATCGCCGGGTCTGATCGCATTCGCCACCAACACGATGGCCATCGAGCTCAACATCGGTGTGATGGGTATCAGCTACACCCACTCGCATCAGGTGAAAAATCAGGTCAACACGGCCGACATTCGCTCCAGCAACATGAACTTCCGCATCAACCCCCTCTCCATCGGACTGGGCGTTTCGTTCCACCTCTGACCCGCTGCGCACGATGAAACTACGAACACTACATACCCTCTGGCTTGCAGGAACGCTTCTGTTGACTCCCGTGCTCCGCGTATGGGCCGAAACACCGCAGCCGCCCGCACCGGAACAAGAGGAGAACCGGACAGAAGAGACCGACGTTCCGGCATCCGACGACGAGGCGCAAACGGCAACGGAGATCGAAGCCCGGCCCATGACGGTCAGCCCAGGAGGCATGCGGCTCAAAAAGCGATTCCTGCCGACGAGCCGCCGCATCGACCGCGAAATCAACAAGAACCGTTTCGTTTTCAAAGGCGAGACCATGTGCGGACTGACGATCTCCTACGGTACGCTGTCGACCGAAGACGCCGACATGTTCCCCGTATTCGAAGGCATCGATCTGAGCGGCAACATCACGACGGTGAATCCTTTCGTAGGCTACTTCTACCGCGACAACCAATGCCTCGGCGTCCGCTTCGGATACACCCACATTTCGGGAAAACTCAACTCGCTGGGCATCAACCTCGGCGAACAGAACGACATCGAAATCGACATTCCGTGGCTCGACCTGGCGAGCGACCGCTTTTCGTTCGGCCTTTTCCACCGTTCCTACGTGGCGCTCGACGAAAAAGGACGCTTCGGAGTCTTCGGCGAGATGGAACTCTCGCTTTCGACCGGCGAAAACACCTTCGCCTACAAGTCGGGCGAGAGCTACAAGCAGACCACCTCGAACAACACCACCGTCAAGGTCGTCTTGAGCCCGGGCATCGCGGTTTATGCCTTTCCCAACGTCTGCGCGGCGCTCTCGTTCGGACTCGGCGGCTTCCGATATACGCACATCGAACAATTCGACGAACAAGGCAACAAGATCGGTTCGCGCCACTACTCGAAGCTGAACTTCAAACTCAACCTTGCCGACATCCGCATCGGCATGACGGTTCATCTGTGGAACAAGAAAAAAGGAAACCGAATCTGAGAACGATGAAACGACGCAGCTTATACATACTGGCCTTGGCGCTGGCAGGGTGCATCGAAAACGACATCCCCTATCCGGTGGTGGAGTGCGCGATAGAGAGCATCGAAGCCGAAGGGCTCTCGGGCGACCCGACGATCGACGCGTCGGCCCGCAAAGTGATCCTTCCGCTGGAAGAGACGACCGACATCCAAGCCGTGAAGATCACCGCCTGCACGATCACCGAACGAGCCGAAGCCTCGAAAGAGATCGTCGGCGAACACGACCTGCGGTCGCCGCTGTACGTTACGCTGTCGATCTACCAAGACTATCCCTGGACGATCGAAGCGCAGCAGACCATCCCGCGCGCCTTCACCGTGGCCGGACAGATCGGCTCGACGGTCTGGGATCTCGCGAACAGCACGGCCAAAGCCTACGTGGGATTCGAGGATCTTTCCCATGTGGAGATCATGAATCTGAAACTCGGGCCGCAGGGAATCACGCACATGTCGTGTACGGACGTAGAGGACTTCAACGAGACGAATCTTTACCTGCTGACCGACTTCACGACTTCGCGCCGGGTAGACGTAACCTATCACAACCGCCCGGAGCAGTGGTATCTGGCGGTCGAGTACACCGACATCAAGGTTTCGTTCACGCAAGTGGCCCCCTGGACGCATTCGGCCTGGCTCTATGCCGACGGTCTGAGCGGCACGACGCTGGGATTCCGCTATCGTGAGGAAGGTGCGGAGGAGTGGATCGAGGTGCCGCAGGAAGAGATCGTATTCGACGGCGGCTCGTTCTCGACGCAGATCAGGGGACTGCTGCCCGAGACGAAGTACGAAGCGGTAGCTTACTCGAACGACGACCTTTCGACCGTCGAGACCTTCACCACCGAAGCAGCCCTGCCGCTGCCCAACGGCGGATTCGAAGAGTGGAGCAAACCGGGCAAGATCGTCTACCCCTATTTGTCGGAACAGGACGCGTTCTGGGACAGCGGCAACAAAGGTTCGGCCGCCGTCAACGAAACCATCTGCGAGGGAAGCCCGGACATCCGCCCCGGATCGGAAGGACAATATTCGGCCCATCTGGTCTCGAAATTCGCCTCGCTGATGGGCATCGGCAAGTTCGCGGCCGGAAACATCTTCATCGGCGCCTATTACAACACTGTCGGCACGGACGGACAGGTCAACTTCGGCCGTCCCTTCGCCACGCATCCCATCGCCCTGCGCGGCTGGATGAAATATACTCAGGGACAAATAGACAAGATCGGCAAAGTGCCCTCCGGCACGAATCTGACGACCGACAGCATGGACGAAGGGTCGATCTACATCGCACTCGGAACCTGGACTCCGGAAGAGTACGGCGGCACGGAAGAATCGCCCGTACAAGTCTTCACCAAAGACCTCTCGACCCTGTTCAATAAAGACGGCAAAGACGTACTCGGCTACGGAGAGCTGATCTTCACCGAGAGCGTCGGCGAATGGACACAGTTCACGATCCCAATCGACTGGCGCGATAAGACGACCGTGCCGACGCACCTGATTATTGTCTGCTCGGGATCGCGTTGGGGCGACTACTTCACAGGGTCGAGCCAGAGCCGCATGTGGCTCGACGACTTCGAACTGATCTACAACGACGCGGAATTATAGAAGGACGCGTTCCGGAGAGGGGGAGAGATCCCGGAAATTGCCGCTTCCGGGAGAGTTCGGCATCTTGAAAAAGCAGCTTCGGCCCGGAGTGGCAGAAGGTTACGGTCTCTGTCAGCGAGGCCGCAGATTCAGCAATCCACCGCCCCGTTAAGAACGGGGTTTTATGGGGAAATAGAACGAGTGTATCTCTGTTCGACCTCCTCTGTCCCCGCCGGGCGGTTGTTCATCCCAGTCTGACGGAAAGAGCAGCTTTCCGTCATTCATTCCAGCGATTGCTATGTGTGCCTGCTTCGGGCTATCGCGACAACCCGTCGGGAGCACTGAACGCTGTCGGCGCGAATGGCTATTGTTGGGCTTCCGCGCCCTTCTCGGCCACCAGTCCTTACGGAGCCCGTCTGGTCTACGACGCGGGGCGCGACCTGCCGCTGGACGGAAACGAACGTGCTTATGGCTTCACCGTGCGCTGCGTCCAGCATCTGCGAGTTGCTTTGAAAAAGAGCCGGGTGCAACAATGTTGCACCCGGCTCTCTATCTCCCCCGCCCTCTCGATGCGGGTCTAACGTCCGGCCATGCGGCAATACTTGTAATAATGCTCGAGGACATCGGCCACATAGGCCTCCGTCTCTCCGCTGCCGGTGAAACGGCCGCATTGAACGAGCTCGGATTCGTAATATTCAGGCAACGCCTTGAGGCTCAGGTAACGGACGACGACCTCCCACGAATCGGGATTTTCGCCGTAGAAGCGGGCCAGACGCCGCGCGTCGCGGACATGTCCGAGGCCGCTGTTATAGGAAGCCAGCAGGATACTTATCCGATCCCGGGCAGGCGTGCCAGCCGGAAATGCGAGGGTCTTCTCCATACTCGACAAAAGCTGGTTCGCCAACCGGATATTGTTCTCGGGATCGGCGATCAACTCGACGGGAACGCCGAACTGACGCCCCACCGACGGCATGATCTGCATCACGCCCCGGGCGCCCCGCCGCGACATCCGGTCGGAATGGAAGCGCGACTCATGGTAGGCGATGGCCGACAGAAGGCGCCAGTCGTGCCCCTCCTCCTCGCAGATATTGCGCATCAGCTCGTCGTAAGCCGAGATGACGTAATCGCCCTCCTTGAGCAACGAATAACTGTTGCCGATGCCGTCGCCGGCAGCCGATGCCGGGGCGGCGAAACGCGCATTGAGACCGTAGAAGAACGTCAGAATCATCAGGATCGCAAAGGCCCAGGCGGTCTTTTTGAACATAGAAAGTCTTTTTGCGGGCAGGTTCCGTTGTTCAGAACAGTACGTGTCAATCATAGAATCCCCACGAGATGCCGATCTTGAACATGCCCGGATTGAGCGGATAACCGGCCACGGAGAAATACTCGCCGTTGCCGAACAATCCTTTGTTGACATGCTGATACTTCAAGAAAATGCGCATTCTCTTCCACTTCGCCATTGCGAACGCATCGACGTAGGGATAGTTCCCCACCTCGACCTCGCGCTGGTTGTAGTAGGCCGACAGCGCCGGATTGTAACTCGGGGCCCGATACAGCGTATGGTAATGCCCGTCCAATCCGATCTGCAGGCGCAACACGTCGCGCACAACCCAGAACTCGTAGTAATACGACAGGTAGGCGCTCAGAAGCGGCACGGGTACGACTTCCTGATTCGTACTCCACTGCAACAATACCCTGTTGTCTAAGTGAAATCCGCCGAAGCGGAAATCCTTGCGAGCGTACACACTCGTGAGGCTGACGGTTCCGTCGTGCTGGGCGATGCGGCTGTCGGATCCGTAATAGATCTTGTTGCCGACGACGCCCTGCCATGCTCCCGCCTCGAAAGCGAAGTCGGGAACCGAGAAACGAACCTCGAAACGAGTCTCATTCTCCTTGTCCAAAGGAGCGGACCACATGAAGTGGTTCGAGAATAGATTCTCCTGCCAGTAGGAAGGCGACCGGCGCTCCATCGAAAAGCGCCCTTCGAGAATCAGGGGATGTCCGTGGATGAATCCGGTCAGCGCCAGATGCGCGCCGATCGAGAGATCTCCACCTCTGTACCCCGACGGGTAGAACCTGAGGTTCGCGTCCCAGTCGACGTATTTCTTTATTTTGCCTTCGACCGATCCGTAGGCGAAATAACTCGTTTTCTTCACCTTGCGGTAACTGCCGGTCAGATAGTCGTCCAACCCGAACTGCGAATAGGCATGCAGATCCAGTCCTACGCCTGCATCGATCGTGCCAACGACTCCGTTGCGATCCCACGGCTGGGCCTGGATGAAGATCCGGTTGGAGATGACCCGCTCGTAGAGCGAGTCGCGCGACTGCACGGGGTTGATGTACCAATCGTCGTAATAGTTGCTCGTAGTCGACACGAACTCTCCGTTTTCATCGCGGTGGTCGCGTTCGTTGGTGTAGTCGGCCCGGCGGTCGGTATAGACCTTGCTCCAGGAACTGTACTGGAACGAATGGCCGACGTAGACCGCCGACAACCCGGCCATCGAAAAATCGCTCTCGGTCATCCGCTGCAACGGAATACCGTAGGACTGCGTGATGAAGAAAGCGTTGTTGCGGTAGATATTCTGCGCCTCGGCGTCGACCAGCTTCATCGGCACGCCCGACGGCAGCTGGAACGTCGTATCGGCGATGGCCCAGACACCCACCACGCCGCCGTTCTCCTGCTGCTCGATGTGGTTGTTATAGTAAGCGGCATGCACCGAATAACGCTTGCCCGTGTGGTTGACGGCGACCGAAAGGTTGTGGTTCTTGGTTCGCGACCAGATATACTGGCCCCGGGTGCCGCGCGCCTTGTAATCGACATTGAAACTCGTCGTCGGCGAGACGTTCTGGGCCAGCATGATATTGAAATTCTCCTCGCGGTAACGTTTCTGTCCCGACTCGATATACCCCATTCGGATGAGAGGCCGCTTGCTGTTGTAGAAAGGCACGTTCTCCATGTTGTAGGTATAAGCGTAATAGGGATCGGCGAAGCTGAAGTCGAACGAATTCGGCCGGCGGAAATAATTGATCGGCAGCGAAGTTTGCCCGAGCGCCCCTTGCGCCATGTCGCCCACCCCCTCGCGGTAGAAAGGATAGTCGATCCGGAAATCGGTCAGCGTCGTATCCAGCGGCCCGATCTCCACGCGGTTGTAATCGCGGCTCACATGCCACTTGAAATTATTGAGCGCCCGGATCGAGTCGTTGAAAAAATAAGATTCCAACGGCTTGCGGATCCGTTTTTTCTTGGTCGAATCCTGCGGTTCGACATTCTCCTCGTCCTCCCCGGAATCGTAGGGG
>JAIDKM010000077.1 GCA_029051915.1 Alistipes sp.
CCGAGATCTACAAGCGTAAGATCTTCGGCAGCGTCTGATGTGTATAAGATACAGGAATCGGAGGATCCCTATGGCGAAAAAATTGCTCTTGTCGCAAATAATTGTTACCTTCGCTGAAAATAAGTTCGGTATGATGAAAAAAATCCTGCTTATTCTACTGGCTACGGCGGCGCTCTCGCCGGCATGGAGCCAAAACATCGCCCTGGGAGAACGGGCCCCGGAAATCAAGATCCAGAAGTGGCTCGACGGCCGGGAACCGGCCGAAGCGCCGATGACCTACGTGGAATTCTACCACTCGTCGAACCGAGCGTCGACCTCCTCCATCGAACGTCTGCGAAAACTCTCCGAAGAACTGGGCGACGGACTGCGCGTTGTGATACTTGTACGCGAACCGGAAAGGAAAATCGCGCAACAACTGGCACCCTATCTATCGCCGCATCTTGGCGTGGGATTCGATCCCAACGGAAAACTTTTTGCGGCCTACGGAGTAAGCTACGTACCGTTCGGCGTACTGCTCGGCCCCCGAGGCCGGGCGCTCTGGATGGGCAACACGCTGCAACTGACCCCCGAAATCATCGAAAAATCCAAATAACCGTGCGATGACCTTCACGAAGATAAACCACTACGAAAGAGAATACGCCGACACGCATCACGACACGGCGCTGAACGTATCGCAAGGAGTTGAAGAACAACCGATAGTGAACCCCTACTTCAAGCGTCGCAAGAAATCGCGCCTGACGACCGAAGAATATGTTGCGGGGATTCTTGCGGGCAACATAACGACCCTCTCGCAAGCCATCACGCTGATCGAATCGAACAACCCGGAACACTATGCGCAAGCGCAAGAGATCATCGAACGCTGCCTGCCCCATGCGGGAAAGTCGGTGCGCATCGGAATCACGGGAGTGCCGGGAGCCGGAAAATCGACCTTCATCGAAGCGATCGGCAACATGGTAACCTCGCTCCGCCACAAATTAGCGGTGCTGGCCATAGACCCCTCGTCGGAGCGAAGCGGCGGCTCGATCCTGGGCGACAAGACCCGCATGGAGAGCATCTGCCACAACCCCGACGTATTCATCCGCCCCTCGCCCTCGGCGGGATCGCTGGGCGGCGTAGCCCGCAAGACGCGCGAGACGATCGTCCTGTGCGAAGCGGCGGGATTCGACGTGATAT
>JAIDKM010000078.1 GCA_029051915.1 Alistipes sp.
GCTCATGTTGGCCGTCGGTTGGAGCGCGGCGGTCTGCGTGCGGTCGTTGTCTTCAGAAATGGCCGGGCAGGAAAGGGTGTCGGATGCCTGAATCCGATTCGGCATCGAATTGGTGTGAAAAATTTCACAGACTCGTAAAAAATCATTATCTTTACAATGACAACGGATACCGATCTTAAATCACGTGCTACGATGATAAACGACAAGGTGAGGATGTACCTGCTGCCCCCGTTGTTCAATGCGGCGGTGCGGGCCGGTGCTTCGATCATGCAAGTCTACAAGAATCGCGACGACTACGACATCAGTCTCAAGAGCGATCATACTCCCATTACCATTGCCGACCGGCTGGCGCACAAGATCATCCGCGAATACCTCGGGCCTACGCGTATTCCTGTCTTGAGCGAGGAGGGGCGCGAGATGCTCTACGACGAGCGCCGCAACTGGGAGCTCTATTGGTTGGTCGATCCTCTGGACGGCACCGTGGAGTTCATCAAGGGCAACAACGAGTTCACGGTCAACATCGCGTTAATGGAGAACAACGTCTGCATCGGTGCGGTGATTTACGTGCCTTATTACGGGAAAATGTATCTTGCCGGCCGCGGCGAGGGCACCTACCTCAAGGAGCATGTCATGCCCGATTCCGCAGCCGAGTATACCTACGACGAGATCGTCCAGGATTGCCGGCGCCTGCCGCTCGCCGCTCCGTCGCACGACCGCCTGCGCGTGGCCGTGTCGCGATCGCACCAGACGGCCGAGACGCACGAGCACATCGCCCGCCTGCGGGAGCGGTTTCCCGATCTGGAGGTCGTCGAGCAGGGCAGTTCCTATAAGTTTTGCATGTTGGCCGAGGGGTCGGCCGATTATTACGTCCGCACGACGCATACTTACGAGTGGGATACGGCGGCCGGCGAGTTGATCCTCGCTGAGGCGGGCGGTTCGACCCGGGCGTTGCCCGACGGCGGATGCCTGCTCTACAACGAGGAGGATCTGCATAATCCGTGGTTCGTCTGCCGTTCGAAATTCTGCCAAGTATAGTCTCGAAGAAAGCAGCCCGCAGATGCTGGACGCAGCGCACGGTGAGGGCCTGTGCACGGCCAGCGAAGCCGTACAGCGGATTCACGCGACCGGAGTCGAAGACCAGTCCGCCTGACGTCGTACTTTCTGCTGAGAAGGACGGCGAAGACCAGCAATAGCCATTTGCGCCGACACTCGTCAGAGCTCCCGTCGAGTAGTGGCGGTAGCCCGAAGCAGACGCAAGAAGCAATCGCTGGAATGAATGCCGAAAAGGAATCGTTGCGAACTTCCCGTCAGACTGATGTGTACACCGACCCTCGGTTTTTTGAAAGCCCCTTTCCTAAAACCGGACTCTTAGGCCGGGGATTGCTGAATCTGCGGCCGCGCTGGCAGCAGCCGTAAAGACTCGCCGCCACTCCGGGCCGGAGGCTGCTATTTCTGCCGGAAGTAGATCTGCATCGGCACTCCCGAGAAATCCCACTGGCTGCGGATGTTGTTTTCCAGGAAGCGGCGGTAGGGTTCCTTGATGTATTGCGGCAGGTTCACGAAGAACGCGAACTGCGGCGTCGGCGTCGGCAGTTGGGTTACATACTTGATCTTGATGTACTTGCCTTTCGTCGCCGGGGGCGGGTAGTTCTCGATCAGGGGCAGCAGGAATTCGTTCAGCTCCGAGGTCGCTATGCGGCGTTTGCGCGACTGGTATACCCGGATGGCCGTCTGCAGGACATCGAAGATGCGTTGCTTCGAGAGTACCGACGTGAAAATGATAGGTATGTCGTTGAACGGGGCCAGTTTTTTCTTCAGGAATTCCGTCCACTCTTTCATCGTGTTGTTCGACTTTTCGATCAGATCCCACTTGTTCACCACGATCACGCAGCCCTTGCGGTTGCGGACGATCAGGTTGTGGATGTTGAGATCCTGCGATTCGAGTCCTTGTTGCGCATCGAGCATCAGGATGCAGACGTCGGAGTTTTCGATGGCGCGGATCGAGCGCATCACCGAGTAGAATTCCAGGTCTTCCATCGTCTTGCCTTTCTTGCGCATGCCGGCCGTGTCCACCAGGTAGAAGTCCATGCCGAATTTGTTGTAGCGCGTGTGGATCGAGTCGCGCGTCGTGCCTGCA
>JAIDKM010000079.1 GCA_029051915.1 Alistipes sp.
CTCCGCGGCGGCAATCCGGCGGGCATGCCGTCGTTCGCAGGGCTTGCACCGAGCCGTTGTACGAATGTGGGCCGCGGCTTCCGATAGCGTACGATACCGATGTTGTCGGGTATCTCGCACCCTTCGTCCAACGCCTTTTGGGCCGAGGCGATGATGAAGGTCTTAAGATAATCCATGTAGTTATCGGCAGTGATAGGCCGATCCGCTTCATCCCGAAGACCCAGCGAATCGAGGTAGGCAGGACATAGGGCCGCCAGCTCGTTCGAGATGACGATCTGCGCCTCGTCGAGACCGCGCACGCCGGTATTGGTGCAGCCGTAGAGCCACTCGTATTCCATGTCGGCATGATTCAGGTCGGTAATCGGGCAATAGCAGATCGAAGCGTAGACGGCATCCGAAGCATCGGCCGCGCCCATAGCTTTCAGATAAGGTTCATAGGCTTCGGCATCGCCCGTCGCTCCCTGCAGCGACGACATCGCGCCACCGGCACTCGTGCCGTCGGTGAAGATTCGTTCGGAGTTGCCGGGTATCAGGGCGTCGTTATAGCGAAGGTAACGAACCGCCGCCTTCAAATCGAGCAGGCCGTTGGGGGCTATTCCGGTATGGATCGTCTCTCCGTTGCGTTCCACGACGGAGCCATTGCCCCGTGCACCGGGGATGCACAGTACGTACCCTTCGGCGAGGGCCCGTCCCGTGGCGTCGGTTGCCGACGGAGTGCCGGCGGGCGAAGCCATGTATCCGCCGACGTTGTTGCGCATCAGTACGGGGATCTCTTTGTCGTCGCGCCCTTTCAGGTCGAGCGGCACGTAGATGTTGAGCTGCTGATACGCCGGATCCTCGATATTCCGGACATAATGAATCCCTTCGTAAGCCTTGAACCGCACCACCTCGCCCCGGGGCATCGTGATGGAGTCCACCCGGTAGTTCTCCGGATCGAAACGCAGCGGATCTTTGTCGGCAGCCATGCAGACCGTGGCGCAAGAGAGAGCCAGAAATGATGAAATCAGAAATTTGATCATAGCATTATGTTTTACAATCTGTTTCGGAATGCGAGCCTCAATTCGGCGACATCAAATATATAGATAATATGTCGATTCGTCTCAATGAACGGCTATGAATTTTCATAGCAGATCGGATCGGATTCAAAGCCTTCGGCCCTGTTTCCCGGATAAGTTCGTACTCGGACAAATATGCAATACCGCCGGCAACCCATCTTGCCAGCGGTGTTTGCGAGACTTCTGCATTATTGCGGAATCGCGATCTTCTCGATCGGCTGTACCTGCTCTTTGTCCAGCGGATGGAACTGGTATTTCACCTTCGCGAAGTCGATTTCTGCCAGGTCGATGCAGCGGATCGTGTTGTTGTAGGCCGTCTTGTAGTAGACCTTGCGGTTGGTCAGATCGATGGCCGAAGTCCATTGCGTCGCACTGGGAATGTCGGGAGCCTCGCCTGCCGGGTGCTCGATGCCGATCGGAATATCGAAATTGTTGAGCAGATGGAAGCATTGTTGCACCGTGTCGAACGCCGTGGCGCGTTGCGGGGCCGTGGCCCGGTAGAACGCCGCGCGGACAAAGCGCGACGGCGGAGTGGCGTCGCCCGGAATACCCAGGAATCCGGAGTTTCCGCCGATAGGCTGCAGGGTCAGGCCGCTCAGTTTCTGAGCCGGAGCACTGCCCGGATAGAGATTCACGTAGTTGTTCAGATTCGTCAGGTGCCATTCGAATCCGGGGGCGTTGGTCAGTACGCCAACTTCGTTTTCATAGAAATGCGGCACGCCGTCGACGATCTCCAGCACGGCCTGCCGGCCCGACGGTTCGCCGATCCGCCAGTGTATGACCGAGGTGCGTTCGAGTCCGACGATGCGTACCGAACCGATCGCAGCCTTCACTTCGTCGATCGTGGCGCATTGCGACAGCATCCATGCCGTTACTTGCAGGTCGGCCAACGTCCGGTCGTTCTGCGCCGGTTCGTAGGTCTCGTAGCCTCCGTAGCGAGGGAAGAAAAAGAGCCCGGCCGACAAGCCCGCTTCGTTGATGCCTTCGGCAATGAAATCCTTCATCACGACGGTCAGGCCCACGACGCCGTATTTCGCCGTGAAGCGGAGTCCGTTCGTCCCCGTCGGCGTGAACGACTGCAGGTGTTCTCCCCGCGGGATAATCACATATTCGCTTTGCAGCGCACCGAGGGCCCATTCGATCGTCCGGGCTTGTACGTAGCCGCCGTCTGCGGCCGTCAGCGCAATGCCCGTGCAGGCAATGGCCTGAAAGGTTCCGCCGCAGGCGGCGGCTCCCAGCAGTAGATTCGTCATCATTCTTTTCATAATCGTTTTGCTTGACTCGCAGGCACCGGAACAAAAGACAAGCCAAAGATTCCGATCCGGACAAACGGAATATTCCGGCACGGTTCCCGCTCAGAAAGGATCCTTCGGGCCAAAATACCTGAAAATAGGGATTGTCCGGGCAAGGATTTTGTATGATCTTTGCAAACAGAAACAATGAGAATTCAGCCATACATTGTTTGTATTGTTAATTGTGTGTGTGAAAAAGTCTTCCAGGAATACAGATCCGGAGGACTTTTTTCATTTTTCATTCGGCGATGTCCCGGAATCTCGCTGCCGGCGCACGAAAATAAGGGATCCGGATTTTTAAATTCGAAATTAAGCACTATCTTTGCATTCGATCTAAAACCCGGCGTCCGTCGGGCTTCGGAAAAATCACATTGAACAGAGAAATATGCAGGATTTGAATGCGCTCCAGGGTAAAAACCTTGCCGAGCTGCGCGAAATAGCCAGAACGCTCGGTATCACCGACGTCATGGTCAAGAAGCGCGAACTGATCGAAAAGATCGCAGCAGGCGCTCTGAACGATACGCCCGCCGAAAATAATGCACCGGCCGCTCCGGCTCCCGAAAAAAACGAGAAACCCCGCAGAGGCCGCCGGCCGCGCGTGGTGCAGCCCGAAAACCAGCCGGCCGATCTGTTCGGCCAGCCGCAGCAGGAGATCGCGGAGCCGGCACCCGCTGCGGCCGAGGCCGTCGCCAGCCCGGAACAGGATACGCCGGAACAGCCGGCGCCCAAACGTCGGGGGCGTAAACCCAAAGTCCAGCCGCAGCCTGCCACCGCAGGGCCGCAGCCGGAGTACACGGAGAGCCCCGATCCGGAGGCCGTAACCAAAGACGACTTCGCCGGGGAAATCGAGGGCGAGGGCGTGTTGGAGGTCATGGCGGACGGCTACGGATTCCTCCGCTCGGCCGACTACAACTACCTCAATTCGCCCGACGA
>JAIDKM010000008.1 GCA_029051915.1 Alistipes sp.
CGACTACACCGACCATCCGCACTTCTACCTGGCGATGACCAAAGCCAAGGTCATTCCCGGCAAGAAGGTCGTTACCGGCCCGGCCTACCTGGTCATGGAGGACGTTCCGATCTACTTCCTCGGCATCCCCGAGGGTTTCTTTCCCATCAACATGGGGCCCAAGTCGGGTTTGTTGATGCCCACCTACGGCGAAGAGTATACCAAAGGTTTCTTCCTGCGGGGCCTGGGTTATTACTTCACGCTCGGCGACTACGCCGACCTGGCCCTCCGCGGGGGTATCTATACGTTGGGGTCCTGGGAGGCGTCGGCCACCTCCCGTTATATCAAGCGTTACAAGTACAGCGGCAACCTCGACTTGCAGTTCTCCAACGTCCGCGTCGGCAACAAGGGCGAGGCCGATTACATCAAGCAGAACAACTTCCAGATCAAGTGGACCCATTCGCAGGATCCGAAGGCCAACCCCGGCTCCACGTTCTCCGCTTCGGTCAACTTCGCCACGAGCGGTTACAGCCGTTATTCGGCCACCAACCTCAACGACATGCTCTCGACGCAGACCAACTCGTCGATCTCCTATTCGAAGAACTGGGCCGGCACGCCGTTTTCGCTCTCGGCCAACATGGCCGTGTCGCAGAACTCCCAGAACCAGACCCTCTCCGTTACGTTGCCTACCGTGGTCTTCAACGTCTCGCGCATCTATCCCTTCAAGCGCAAGGAGCGGCAGGGCAAGGAGCGGTGGTACGAGAAGATTTCCATGCAGTATACGGGCAAGATGACCAACTCGGTCTCCACGACCGAGGACAAGATCTTCACCAAAGAGACGCTCGAAAACATGAAGAACGGCATCGAGCATACGATTCCCGTCTCGGCGTCGTTCAACCTCTTCAATTACATCAACCTTTCGCCTTCGGTCAACTACTCCGAGAAGTGGTTCTTCAAGCGGGTCATGCTCGACTGGAACCCCATCACGAACCAGACCGACACCACCCGGCAGTACGGGTTCTACCGGCTCTACAACTACAGCGCAAGCGTCTCGGCGTCG
>JAIDKM010000080.1 GCA_029051915.1 Alistipes sp.
GAATCGTTTCGTCGATCGGCTCGGCCGCGTCGCACAAGATCGTGCTGGAGAACCCCGATTCCATTTCGCGCGTGGTGCTCGAAAAGGGTCTCGATGCGGGAACGGCGTTCGAAATTCTTTCGATCGACATTGCCGATATCGACGTGGGCAAGAACATCGGCGCCCAGCTTCAGATGGACCAGGCCGAAGCCGACAAGAACATCGCCCAGGCCAAAGCTGAAGAACGCCGTGCGATGGCCGTGGCGCTCGAACAAGAGAACAAGGCCAAAGCGCAGGATGCGCGTGCCAGCGTGATTCTTGCCGAAGCCGAAGTACCGCGTGCGATGGCCGAGGCCTTCCGCAACGGCAACCTGGGGATTATGGACTATTACCGGATGAAGAACATGATGGCCGACACGACGATGCGCGAGTCCATCGCCCAGAACGAGAAGAAATAGTCGGCAGCCGCCGACAACGAAAAGGGTCGACCCTACCGGGCCGACCCTTTTTTGATGGAAACACTCAATAGACCTCCTCCGGCAGGGTCTCCCCTACAGGCTCGCCCTGCAAGTCGTCGCGCCACTTGATAGCGGCATGCGTGCCGTCGCAATAAGGCTTATTGGCCGACTGTCCGCAACGACATACCACGACCCGGTTGCGGAGCTCGTAGACCCGCCCGTCCTCGCGCCGCATCGGAATGCCGCCGCGGATCCAGAGCCCGCCGCTCGACCCGATGGCGATGTCCTCGATGAGCCCCAGGCTCGGCTCGAAACGGAACTCGTAGGGCTTGCCGCTGGCCTTGTCCCAACTGGTCAGCCGTCCGCTCGGGCACATCGATGCCTCGCGGATGGCCAGACGACGGGCCTCGGGATCGGCAGACCGTTCGGTCAGGCTCCAGGCGTCGCTGTGGGGATGGCAGAAGCGTGCGAAGACGCAGTAGGCCGGGTTGTCGCTCATGCGGAGCGTGCCGCCCTCGATCCGCTCGGCATCGTCGAGCAGGGGCCGGTCGGAAGCCGTGAGCTCGGGATTCCACTCGGCGCACGTGTGGGTGCCGTCGCAATAGGGCTTGCGCTTCGAAGCGCCGCAGCGGCACAAGGCCGTGGGCTCCGATTCGGTGGAAAAATGCTTGCCCTCCTGGAAGTACCAGCTTTCGTTGTCCGGGTCGGGCATGATGAACTGTTCGCAGAAAGGCGGGCGTCCGTAGACCAGATAAGGCCCTTTCTCGGTTACGGTGATGCTGTAGCGCCGACTTGCGGACGATGATTCGGGTTCGTTGTGCTGTTTCGACATACTTTATCCGACG
>JAIDKM010000081.1 GCA_029051915.1 Alistipes sp.
ATCTACCTGATCTACCTCTGGTGCCAGGACAGCCAGGCCGAGGCCAACGAGTGGGGTGCCAATCCCAAGGCCTAATTCGGCCGGTGCCCGAGCAGTGCCCGGGTACGAACAGAAAAAAGACTTCCGGCAGTTTTGCCGGAAGTCTTTTTCGTTGCCGCCCCTTCATAAAAATCATCGCCGGCCGCATTTTCGGCATCATCTTTGTCGGTCGGCCAGTGCAAAAGAAGTCCGGACGGATCCGGGCGGAGTAGAAGCGATTTGGTTTTTTCGGAAAAAGTGCTTATCTTGTCAGCGTCGTGCCGAGCGCAGAGCCTCGCTAAGTTGCTCCGGAGAGGGATCCGGCAGCCCGAGTAAGAGAGGGAGGGGGAAATGGGCATCGGAACGACATTGCTTTGGAGGGCCACAGGCCGCATTTTTCACTTCTAAAACGGATTGCCTATCGGGACGGAATTCTACTCTTTGTAACCAATTAAGGAGAAGAGTATGAACGTGCAGTCAAGCGACCGGGCTTTGCTCGACCGCTATCTCTCGGGGGATCGGAGCGCCATTTCGCAGCTCATCGAGCGCCACAGCCATCGCGTGCGCGACTACATCCGCATGATGGTCAAGGATCGCGACATTGCCGAGGACATTTTTCAGGAAACTTTCATCAAGGTCGTGCGGGTCATCGACGAGGGACGTTATACCGACAGCGGGAAATTCGTCTCTTGGATTCTGCGCATCGCCCACAACCAGGTCATCGATTACTTCCGCGCCCAGCGGCAGGAGAAGGCCGTCAGCGAGGCCGAGGCCGGCTACGACCTCTTCGGGTCGTTGCGGCTCGCCGAAAAGACGGTCGAGGATTCTCTGGTCGCCGAGCAGACTTGCCGGGAGATCCGGGCACTGGTGGGGTCGTTGCCCGAGGAGCAGCGGGAGGTCGTCTTGATGCGTTACTTCTCGGGGCTCAGTTTCAAGGAGATCGCCGAGCAGACCGGAGTAAGCATCAACACCGCTTTGGGGCGCATGCGTTACGCGCTCATCAACATGCGGAGGATGATCAAGGAAAAAAACATGATTTTGTGTTGAGTTCTGCACAATATTCGCGCAGTTCTCCCGTTATTGAGTCAAACATAAATCGGAACGCCTATGGAGGATCTTGACACTACCGAAATCTCCGACAGAGCCATTTCCGAGGACGACGAGTTGATGTTGAAGGAGGTGATCCAGGGCGACGCCGATCTCTACTTCCTGCACCACTATCTCTCGGACGTGCTCCGACCCGGGGATGAATTTTGATCGCGCGCCGACGTTCCGGAGCGGTTCCGGAGTCGCCGGTCGCTTTTTCAGGGGTTAATTTTTGATGGAGAGAGGAGCCGGGATCGCCCGGTTCCTTTCGTTTCTCCTCCGGGCATAAAAAAAGCAGGGAAATTTTTCCCCGCTTTTTTCTTTACCGGATCGTTCTTCAGCAGTCGCCCTTGGCAAGACAGCGGTGCGATGCCCGTAGTTGGAATGCAAGCGAGAGCGCCGCCATGCCGCCGAACAGCAGGCCCACGCCTACCCAGGCCACCACGACCGCCGTGCCGAATACCAGCGGGCGGAACAATACCCAGAGCGCGCAGAGCAGCAGCAGGACTCCGCAGACGATCGTCCAGCCCGAGCCGGCTACTCCCATCGCACGCATGTCCCCGCCCAGGCCGATGGTGCTGAACGCCCGGAACAGGAGCCAGAATCCCAGCACCACCGGAAGGATGGCGGCCGAGAGGGCTACATTGAAAATCAGGATCAGGCCCAGAATGATCTGAATGACTCCGCCGGCCAGCATCCAGCCGCGGCCCGTAATAAAGTGGTCGTTGGTCGCCGAGAGCACCACCTCCAGCACGCCGGAGGCCAGAATCACCCAGCCGAAAATCACCGCCATGCTCGTGTAGCTCTGCGCCGGGTAGGCGAATACCAGAATTCCGAGTACCACCAGCGCCAGGCCGATCAGCAGCATCAGCCACCAGTATCGCACGGCTTGTTTCGATCGTTCGATCAGTACGTTGACGTTTTTCATAACATGTTTTTTACATGGTTTTCCGGCTTTTTCCGGCAATTCGCGTGCCGTACTCCGCCGATGCCGCAGAGGGGTGTGGTCGGAATTACGAAATTTTTGTTACTTTTGCCCCCGATTCTAAACGGAAAAACTATGGCATCACAATTACTCAAAGGAAAGAAAGGTCTGATTTTCGGTGCGCTCAACGAGCAGTCCATCGCTTGGAAGGTCGCAGAACGCGCCGTCGAGGAGGGCGCCGAAATCGTCCTCACCAATACCGCCGTCTCGATCCGCATGGGCACGATCGGCCAGTTGGCCGAGAAGTGCAACACGGTGGTCATTCCCGCCGACGCCACCAGCGTCGAGGATCTGGAGAATCTGATCGACAAGACAATGGAGCACTTCGGGGGCCGTTTCGACTTCATGCTCCACTCCATCGGCATGTCGCCCAACGTCCGCAAGGGCCGCACCTACGACGACCTGGACTACGACTTCCTCTCCAAGACGCTCGACATCTCGGCCATTTCGTTCCACAAGGCCATCCAGGTCGCCCGCAAGAAGGACGCCATCAACGAGTGGGGTTCGATCGTCGCCTTGTCGTACATCGCCGCGCAGCGCACGCTCTACGGGTATAACGACATGGCCGACGCCAAGGCTCTGCTGGAGTCGATCGCCCGGAGCTTCGGTTACATCTACGGCCGCGAGAAGCACGTGCGTATCAACACCGTCTCGCAGTCTCCCACGGCTACTACGGCCGGTTCCGGCGTCCTGGGCCTGGGCGATCTGATGTCGTTCGCCGAGAATATGTCTCCGCTGGGCAACGCCACGGCCGAGGATTGCGCCGACTACGTGCTCACGCTCTTCTCCGACTTCACGCGCAAGGTTACCATGCAGAACCTCTTCCACGACGGCGGTTTCTCGTCGATGGGTATGTCGCGCCGCGCCATGAAGACCTACGAAAAGGGCATGCG
>JAIDKM010000082.1 GCA_029051915.1 Alistipes sp.
ATTTTAACGACTACAAAGACCTGATTCTGGGAAGCGATCCCTACGAAGGCAAAGGATGCTACGGCTATGTTCCCCGCTTCTTCCTCGATCTATTCGGCATGAAAGAGTTCGTGGCAGCCTACAAAGCGCGCTGGAACGAACTGAAAGGGCCGATGATCGAAGAGGTGCAGAACCAGCTGGCTGCATACCGCGAGAATCTGCTGGAACCCATGAAGCGCAATGACGACCGCTGGCCGATTCAACCGACCTATCGGACGGAAATCCGCCGCATGTCGGCGTGGATCGACAACCGTATAGCGTATCTCGACGGAATCATCAATGCCTATCCTGAAGGGAGATAACCGGCTCCGGGAGATGAAAAAGCGAGACCTGCAAAAGGTCTCGCTTTTTTGATAGATTCCTATATCGGAACTACCGCTTACCCATTTCGCGGGCGATCTTGCGGGAAGCTCTGTCGGCCTTCTTAGCTGCTTTGGCCTCCTTCTTGGCGATCTTCTTCTCGGCTTTCAACTCCTGCCGGGCGATCCGCTCGGCCTCGTGCGAATCGCGGGCCGCGAACTCCCGGTCGGAGCGGATATCCCGCCGAGCGGCCTTGCGAACGCTATGGGCACTGCCAGGATAGAGGTTCCCGTCGGCATCGGGCATCTCGACGATCAAGCCGGTAATCGACTCGTCGATCTCGCCGCACCGACAAGGCTCGGCCGGAGGACAAGGCTGCTCGACGACGGGCCGCGGTGCGGGAGCGGGAGCCGGCTTAGGCTTCACGATGCGGGTACGCTGCTCGACGAAGCTACCCTCGTCGTAATTGATCGTCATGGCGACGCGGCGCACGGGAGGCAAGATATGCTCGACCATGTAGTTCCAGGCCTCGGGCATCTGCTTGAGCGCATGCTCCTTAGCCTCGGACGACTGCGTACCGTCGATCACGCGCAGGACAGCCTGCTTGTCGGGCATGGACGATTCGGCCACCAGACGCCGGCACATGGCCCAATCCTCGGCGACGGACTCCGTACGGACGTTGAACTTCTTGGAAAAACCGTACTTCTTGTCGACGTAATTCCGGAAATCGCGGGCGCGGTTGCGAGCCAGCTGCTCGTTGAAATTCTCGGGGCCGTCGGGAGAAGCATAACCGGTGATGACGACCGAATTGACCTTTACGAGCGAATCGCCCATCATGCCGGAGACGAACGAATTCAACTCGTCGAGCTCGCGCGTATTGCCGCCGAGCGCCGCGTTGAGCGTAGCCAGGTTGATGAGATAACGCACCGAATAATCGGAATCGGCCTGTCGCTCGACGATACCCCGCCGCACGATGTAATCCCCGTCGGTAGTCTCCGACAACATGACGGTATCGGCTTTCGCCTTGACCGTCGCTCTCCGCGGCTGGGCCGCAGCACCGACGGCTGCGCACAACGCGAGAGAGAAAACGAATGAAGTAAAGATTGTTTTCACGCTAAAATAATGTTGGTCATTGCTGCCCTACCCGTTCGCAAGATTCGTACCACGATTGGCGAAGCGTGAGCCGACGTTTTCGGCAAGCCGAGAGCAGAATGGCGGCTACTCGAACTATCCCGAGACGAAAAAAGGTGCATGGAATGACCGTTTTCGATAAGCCGAGAGCAGACCGTGCTTGCACAAGGTATGCCGAGGCGAGAAAAGGTGCACGAAGTGAACTTTTTTTCGTATCTTGCTACGGAAAAACAACAAATCCTGCAATCCTATGCAACAAAACGAAAAATTCACGATGCCCCGGCTGAACGCCCGGTATGTAAAACCCCTGCTGGCGATCCTCCTGCTCGGAGCCGTCGTCTATTCGAGCTGCACGACCATCGACAGCGGATCGGTAGGCATCCGCTTCAAGAAGTGGTCGTCCGACGCGAGCCAGTACGGCGGCGTGCTGGGCACGTGCAAAGGCTGGGTATGGTACAACCCGATCACGCAGAAGATCTTCGAATACCCGATTTACGTACAGCGCAAGACCTACGAACCGTTCCGTGTGAATGCCAAAGATGCGTCGGAATTCACGATGGATCCGACGATCGCCTACCGGCTGGATCCGGACAAGGCAACGACCGTATTCACCAAATACCGCAAGACGCTCGCCGAAATCGAAGACGGATACATCCGCACCTGCATCTACGAAGCCTACCGCACCTGCGCCAACCAATACACATCGGACTACCTGATGTCGCACCGCGGAGAATTCG
This sequence comes from Alistipes sp., assembly GCA_029051915.1. Lineage (GTDB taxonomy): Bacteria > Bacteroidota > Bacteroidia > Bacteroidales > Rikenellaceae > Alistipes. The sequence continues at coordinate 2,208 of JAIDKM010000082.1, forward strand.
AATCGGAAGTGCGCAAACGACTGGAAGTGAGTCTTTCGTCGGAAGGATTTCTGGTAGAAGAATTCACCTCGCAGATCACGCCGCCCCAATCGCTGGCCGAAGCGATCAATGCGAAGAACGAAGCGGTACAAAACGCGCTGAAAGCCGAAAACAAGGTGAAAGAAGCCGAAGCGAACGCCAAGATCGAGATTGCCAAAGCCCAAGGCGAAGCACAGGCGCTGCGCATCAAGGGCGACGGCGAAGCCTACTACAACCGCGTAGTGGCGCAGTCGCTGAGTCCGCTGCTGGTACAGCAAGGCGCCATCGACAAGTGGGACGGCAAACTGCCGACCTACTCGGGAGGCGGAGCGCTGCCGTTCATCAACATCGGGAAATAACGAATCTATTTCCTGGAAACCGGAATCGCCCCCGCAGGAGTAGTCCGACGGGGGCGATTTTCGTAAAAGGAACTCTGTTACATCCGCTCGGGAACGTCGATCCCGAGCAACTTCATGCCGCTGCGGATGACCCGGGCGACCTGCTCGGCGAGCTGCAGACGCAAGCGCCGCACATCGGCGTTCACCTCCTTGAGGATGGAGTGGTCGTGATAATACCCATTGAACTGCTTGGCGAGCTCGTAGATGTAAGCACCGATGATCGAAGGAGCGAAATTATCGCCGGCAGCCTTGACCGTGGCGGGATAATCGGAGAGCGTTTTCACGAGATCGATCTCCTCGGGAAGCCAATCGGCCTGTGCAGCACCGGAGAAGTCGATGCCGGCCTCGGCAGCCTTGCGCAAGACCGACCGGATGCGTGCATGCGTATACTGGATGAAAGGGCCCGTATTGCCGTTGAAGTCGATCGACTCGCGCGGGTCGAAGAGCATGGTTTTCTTGGGATCGACCTTGAGGATGAAGTACTTCAGAGCGCCGAGTCCGACCATCGTCGACACAGTGTCGGCCTCCTCCTCGGAACAACCGTCCAACTTACCCAGCTCGGCGGACATGTCGCGGGCGGTCTTCACCATGTCGGCGATCAGGTCGTCGGCATCGACGACGGTACCCTCGCGCGACTTCATTTTACCCTCGGGCAATTCGACCATGCCATAAGAGAGGTGGGTGATGTGATCGCTCCAGTCGGCGTAACCCAGCTTCTTGAGGACGAGTTTCAAGACCTGGAAGTGGTAGTTCTGCTCGTTGCCGACGACGTAGATCATGTCGTCGAGCTTGTTGTCCTCGAAACGACGGAAAGCCGTACCGAGATCCTGCGTCATGTAGACCGACGTGCCGTCGCCGCGCAAGAGGAGCTTTTCATCGAGGCCGTCGCTCGTGAGATCGATCCAGACGGAATTGTCGTCGCGACGATAGAAAACGCCCTTTTCGAGCCCCTCCTCGACGAGCGACTTACCCAACAGATAGGTCTGCGACTCGTAGTAGACTTTATCGAAATCGACGCCCAGCGCCTTATAGGTAACGTCGAAACCCTCGTAGACCCAACCGTTCATGGTCTCCCACAGAGAATAGACCTCGGGGTCCTTAGCCTCCCACTTGCGCAGCATCTCCTGTGCCTCCAGCATGATGGGAGCGTTCTTCTTGGCCTCCTCCTCAGAACGCCCTTCGGCCATGAGCTCCTTGATCTGAGCCTTGTAGTGCTTGTCGAACTCGACGTAGTATTTGCCGACGAGGTGGTCGCCCTTCATGCCGGACGAAGCGGGTGTCTCGCCGTTGCCGTAGAGCTTCCAGGCCAGCATCGACTTGCAGATATGGATGCCGCGGTCGTTGACCAGGTTGGCCTTGATGACGTTATGGCCGTTCGCCGCCAGAATCTGCGCCACGGAGTAACCGAGCAAGTTATTGCGGATATGGCCCAGATGGAGCGGCTTGTTGGTGTTGGGCGAAGAATACTCGATCATCACCGTGCGGCCCGTGGGCGCGGCCTGCCCGAACGATGCGTCGGCGGCGATCTCGGCGAAGCGCTCGGCCCAGAACGCCCCGGAGAGCGAGAAATTCAGGAAACCTTTGACAACGTTGAACGACCTGATTTCCGGAACGTTGGCCACGAGATACTCGCCGATTTCGGTCGCGGTGGCCTCGGGCGACTTGCGGCTTCGTCGCAGCAGCGGGAAGGTAACGAGCGTATAATCGCCCTCGAACTCCCTGCGGGTCTTCTGAATTTGCAGCTGCTCGTCTGCGAGCGGCCCGTAAAGCGCCTCCACCGAACGGCGGACCGC
>JAIDKM010000083.1 GCA_029051915.1 Alistipes sp.
CCCCTCCGAACCGGCGCCCCCCACCCACCCCCGCACAGCTGGGGCCCCGCCCCCCGCGGCCCCCTCGCCCGCCGCCCCCGCGGCGCCCCTCCCCCCCGGGGCGGGGCGCTTCTCGCATCCGCCGAGCCACACAGCTGCAATCGCCATCACGAGGATGAATTTTTTCATTTCGGTTGAGGTTTCTATCGAATATTCGTATCTTCGCTCTGTAAAAAGCGTGTATCCCGCTTTCATCGCTTCGGTTGCGCCCGGATCATTCGGCCACAGCCGGTTCAACAAAAACGTCCGCTATGGAACATATCGTTTACTTCGCCGACAAGTCGGTGCTTTTCGTTTCGGAGACTCCCGGCCGGGAGACGCCGGCTTTCATTCCCGGCGACTGCGGGGCGATAAGTCGCCACAAGGTAATGAATTTTCTCGAAACCGGCAACTCGGTGGCGGTCGTCGCAGCCGATCCCGATGCGGCGTTCGGCCGCTTCGCCGAGGATTTCACGCGGGTCGAGGCGGCCGGCGGCGTCGTGGTGAACGGCCGCGGCGAGCGGTTGATGATCCATCGCAACGGCCGCTGGGACTTGCCGAAAGGACATGTCGAGCCGGGGGAATCGGTCGAGGTGTGCGCCGCGCGCGAAATTCTGGAGGAAACGGGGGTACAGGCCGAGGTCGTGGCGCCGCTGTGCGCTACGTGGCATGCCTACTGGTTCCCGAAGACGGAGCGTTGGGAGCTCAAGCGAACCCATTGGTTCCTGCTTCGGACTTCCGCCGATACGCCCCTCGTACCGCAAACCGAGGAGGGGATCGAGCAGGTCGCGTGGTGCTCGCCCGACGAGTTCGCCGCCAACGCGCGGCTGTCGTTTCCTACGATCCGACGGGTCGCGGAAGCGTTGGCTTCGCAAGAAAGAATATAAATGAAAAATTAAAAATCAAACTTTGCAATCTCGATTCGTATCTGTTGCAAAAGGAGGACTTTTAATTTTTCATTTCAGAATTGTCCGTTCATCGCTTTGGCGATTCCTTCGGCGATCTGGTCGACGGCACCCTGCAGTTTGCCGCCGATCATCATCTTCATCATCATGTTGCGC
>JAIDKM010000084.1 GCA_029051915.1 Alistipes sp.
ATATAGATGTCATGGTCTTCCGAATCCCAGTTGTCAATATCGGCGTTCGAACCTTCGTTGAGATCGAGCGTTTTCGGCTCGACCATCTCGCATTCGATGACCAGATGGACTCGCCGCGGGTCTGGGGCGCTGCGTATCTGCTCCGTTACATCTATGTCGTAGTACCAGCGGGTACCGTCGCTGCGCCAGATGTAGAGCAGGAACGATTGCGTATCCGAACTCTCCTCGTGGTAGCCGAACGTGAGGAACTCTCCGGTCATGGGAGCCTCGAAGTCGGCATGTTCGACACCGAAAGGCAAGGTTACCAGCTCTTCGCCCAACGATCCGTTGTGCAGAGTCAGCGAGGGAGACATGCTGCTCAGCGATCCGCTGGCTCTCAGGATGTCGTTGCGACCCTCGATGCCGTGTACCTCGAACGAGTAGGTGCTGCACAGTTCATGCGGGTACAGAACGATGACATGCTCCTCGATTTCGACCGGTACGCCTAAATATTCGTCCTTATCCTTTTCGGGAACGCAGATGTAACTAACGCCCGTTTTTTCGATCAGCGTTTCGACGGCCGTGCAACCCCATAGTCTTTCGGGACATAGCATCACCCGTTCTCCGCGGCTGTTGGGATAACCGTTGTAGCCTAAGGGCTCGAACAGACTTCCCGTGAGCGTAATGATTTCGTGGGTCGTGAAATCGTGTCGGCTGGAGTGGTAGATCGTTTCGTAGTCGTTGTTGTAGGCGATGATGTTGTAGCCACCCCGGGTCATGCTGATGTTGCCGCCCTGTTTGCTGAGGTCGAATCGTGTGGGCAAACTGCCGTCGGCCGGGTAGAACCAGACGCACATGCCCGCAGGATCGGCATCGGGAGCGTATCGCCAGTCGAATTCGACTCGGACGGTCTCCACGTGTGCATGATGATAGCACAGTTCCTTATGCTCGCAGGCGGTTGCGGTCATCAATGCTGCTGCGAAGATCGTACGGATTGTCTTTTTCATCGTTCCGTTCATTTGAGTTTGTTGTAGTTGCCGCGGCCGATCAGCCAGACGAGCGAAATTTCCGCTTTCGTCGGCCCGAACCAGTGGCGTTGGTGGGTGCTCTGCCATACGTAGCACTGCTTGTCGGGCAGATACTCCTTGTAGGTGCCGCCCATGTAGCCTACGCCGATCGAGAAATCGATGTTGAATCTTCGGCCCACAGGTACCGAGTAGCCGTACTCGACGCCTGCCGCGTAGCTCCACCGGTCGGCCAGATAGCCGCGGCCTCCCGTTTCGAAGTCGTAGGTGATGATTTGTCCGTAGACACCTGCGTGATGGCCCGTCAAGGGTTTCTCTTTCGCCTTGCGGCCGAACCATTTACGGATGGCGATGTCGCCGCCGTAAGTACGCCAGTACCAATGGTGCCGGTCGGTTTTCCACCATGCGTACATCCAGTTGCCGCTGATCGACCAGTTGCGACCGAGGTATACTTCCGCGCCGATGTTGGGGACAGCCAGCGCATCGTACAACATGTTGGTTTTCAGACCTAAATAGAGTGGCTTTTTGGGCTCTTCAGGGGATGGTTCCGGCTCGGGCGCACTGGGTTGCAGCTTCACGGTAACCGGAGCTTTGGGCGGATCCAGCGAGGGAGCTGGGAAATTCACTTCGACGCATATGGGCGGCAGTTTTTCCGGATTCCAGATGCGCTCGTACCAGACGCACAGCCGCGAGGCGCGCAGTTCGGGGAAAAGATGCTGGTACATGTAACGGTAGGGAACACCGTTGCGGAAGCGTGAGAGTCGTCCGACGTTGTTGTCCTCGACTTTTTCGCCGTCGCGGCACCGTTCGGCGATGTCGCGGAGAAATTCCAACGTTTCATCGCGATAGGGCACGTCGGGGTCGGCTTCCACGAGCCGGATCAGACCGTTCCAGTCTCGGCCCAGGAAGGTGAAAGTCATCATCGAGTCGGGCAACGGACTGTATTGCGAGAGATATTCGAAGAGTTTGTTGGCGCGTTTCTGCGACAGGCGTCTGTTCATCACCACGGAACCTTCGGGCGATGCACCGCCGATCACTTCGATGCGGGTCAGTCGGTAGATCGAATCGGCATCCTGGCGAACCTTGAGGCTGTCGACGATCTGCGCCAGTGCCTGCCGGTTGCCTTCGAAGTCGAGTTCAAGCGTAGAGTAGCCTTGCCGAAAGTGGATCTTTACGGACTCCTGCGCCTGGCGGGCAAACAAGTTCCCCCCCCCGATCAGCAATAACAGAATGAGTAGTAGTCGTTTCATTGCTTAACTCTGTTTTCTTCGTGCGTTGCGTTTTCTGAGTCCCGGATAGTTTTCGTCCATCCATTTGGCGAAGCAGATCCGGTTGAATCCGAGTTCCTGGGCTATACCCGACAGGGTACCGCCTTCCTTGTAGCGTTTCAGGCCCTCCTGATATTTGATCGCCATTCCGGGCGACGGGCCTGCAGGACGTCCAAGTTTGCTTCCGTTTTTCGCGGCCTGCGATAACCCCTGCCGGTGCGGGCACCTACGGCCCGGCTGCCGAACAGGGCGAGCCCTTCGAAAAATTTCGGCCAGTCGACGTG
>JAIDKM010000085.1 GCA_029051915.1 Alistipes sp.
GGCTCTTTCGGCGGAGCCGGCCGAGACGTCGGGATGACAAGAGGCCGCGGAGTCGGCGCAGGCTCGGGAGCCGGGGCCGGAACGGGTTTCGGAGCAGGTTTCGGCACGGAGGTCTGTGCAGGAGCCGGCGCAGCTGCAGGTTCCTTGCGGGGAAGCGGATCGGCTACAGGCCCGGCGAACGGATCGGAATCGGGGACGAACTCGATGATTTCGGGGCCATACTCCTCTTCATCCTCCCCGGCCGTCTCGGGAGCGTCCGTCGGAGCAGCCGAAGTCTCCTCGGCACGGGCAGGCTCCACAGGCGCGGTGCGACGATCGGGTTCCGGTCGGGAATATTCCTCGGAATCGGCCGGCTGCGGGGCTGCGGCGACCGGCTCCACGAACTCCTCGTCGTCCAACGAGAGCACCTCGCTCAGGTCGACCATCTCGATGTCGGGATCCTCGTACTCGACGGCCTCGACCCGAATCACATGACGAGGCTCCGGGGCAGCCTCGGCCGCCGCCGAAGGTGCGGAGACCGGACGCGACGGCTTGGCGGCAGGCGGAAGAACCGCCGGCCCGGCGCCGAAACGCAACGTATCGTACAACATGCGCAGTTTTTCGAGCGCCAGATCCCGCTCGAGCGGAGCGATGCGCTGCAGCGAAGGCCAGCCCGCAGCCAGCTCCGAAAGTTTCTGCAACTCGCTCCTTATCTCTTTCAGATTCATCGTTGTTCGTTTCGTTTTCCACTCTCCGCCACCGAAACATCGGCCTATGGCCGGACGGGTCTGCGGAGAAAATAAAACTTTCGCAAAGATAGTCAATTATACGCTTCCGATCAAGGATCGGAGCCGATAATTTCAGCCGGCACCGGAATGGGAACCCGAATTCCGGAACAGAAAGAACCCGAACGCCACGAATTTCCGCGCATCGGCTTCCCCGGAGTCCGCTCCGCATCGAGCCGGGCATCCCCATGCGGCTCAAATAAATTTGGCATTGCTCCCAACTTGCGCTATCTTTGCATATCAATAAATCGCGCCCCGGCGAAGCTCGAACGGTTCGGCGTTGCCTGCGGCACAAAAAACAACCGATCATCATGGAACCTGTCATGCAAAAGCCCGACAACGGTCTGGTCTGGGCGATCCTTTCGACCGTATTGTGCTGCCTGCCATTCGGCATCGTAGCCATCATCAAAGCCACCCAGGTCGACCCCCTCTGGGCCTCCGGCAACTCCGACGCAGCCTATCAAGCCGACAGCGACGCCCGCAAATGGAGCTGGATCAGCTTCGGCACGGCCATAGGCATATTCTTCATCTACATCGTTGCGATTCTCGCCATAATCGGACTGGCGGCCATGTACGACTTGGATTGACCCGCAAAACTCTGATCGTCATCACGCTGGCAACGACCGTGCCGGCTTTGGCGGCCGTCTACTATTTCGTGGATCCGGCCGCAGCGGTCTGGGTGCCCAAATGCCCTTTCCGGCTCCTCACCGGGCTGGATTGTCCGGCATGCGGCACCCAGCGGGCATTGCATTCCGTGCTGCACGGAGCCTGGGCCGAAGCGCTCGAATTCAATCCCTTTGCGGTGGTCTCCCTGCCCTACCTGGCGCTGGTAGCCTATACGACGGTTCGCCCGCCCGGCAAGAAAAACGCGCTCCGATACGTGCAACACCCCGCCACGGTGCACATCTATCTGGCAGCGATCGTCGCATGGTGGATCCTGCGCAACACGCCGCTGTGGCCATAAGCCGCACATCGGAAAGAGCGGGCGGCGATATCCGGAATGATGCGGCTCAAATAAATTTGGCATTGCTCTCAACTTGCGCTATCTTTGTCCGACGAAACGAAAACAACAACATAACATATGGCACTTCAATGCGGCATCGTAGGATTGCCCAACGTCGGTAAATCGACCCTTTTCAACTGCCTGTCCAACGCCAAAGCGCAGGCGGCCAACTTTCCGTTCTGCACCATCGAGCCCAACGTGGGCGTCATCACGGTGCCCGACGAACGGCTTATCAAACTGGCCGAAATCGACAATCCGAAACGGGTGGTGCCCACGACCATCGAGATCGTGGACATCGCAGGACTGGTGAAAGGGGCCTCGAAAGGCGAAGGCCTGGGCAACAAGTTCCTGGGCAACATCCGCAATACGCATGCCATCATCCACGTGCTGCGCTGCTTCGACAACGGCAACATCACGCACGTCGACGGCTCGATCGATCCGGTGCGCGACAAGGGCATCATCGACACCGAGTTGCAGCTGAAAGACCTCGAAACCATCGAAGGCCGCCTGGCCAAGACGCAGAAACAGGCCACCTCGGGCGGCGACAAGAACGCCAAGCGGCAGGTCGAGCTGCTGCTGCAATACAAGGCGACGCTGGAACAGGGACTTTCGGCCCGCACGGTGGAGCTGGACAAGGAAGACCGCAAGCTGGTCGCCGACCTCAACCTACTGACCGACAAACCGGTACTCTACGTCTGCAACGTCGACGAAAAGAGCGCTGCAACGGGTAACGCCCATACCGAAGCCGTGCGTGCGGCCATCGCCGGCGAGAAAGCCGAAATGCTCATCATCGCCGCAGCGACCGAGGCCGACATCGCCGAACTGGAGAGCTACGACGAGCGGCAACTTTTCCTCGAAGACCTGGGGCTTGCGGAGTCGGGCGTGGCACGCCTGATCAAATCGGCCTACAAATTGCTCAATCTCGAAACGTTCTTCACGACCGGAGCCGACGAGACGCGGGCCTGGACTTACTCGCGCGGCATGAAAGCCCCGCAGACGGCCGGCATCATCCATACCGACTTCGAAAAAGGCTTCATCCGCGCCGAAGTGATCAAATACGACGACTACGTAACCCTCGGATCGGAGAAAGCCTGCCGCGATGCGGGTAAAATCGGCATCGAAGGCAAGGAATACATCGTGCAGGACGGCGACATCATGCACTTCCTGTTCAACGTATAACTTAAAAAGATTCGTCATGAAAAAGTACATCGTCATTGCAGTGGCCGCCATCGCCTGCAGCTACGTGCTGGGCCGGGCCTACACCTACAAATACCGCTCGCAGGACACGATCGTCGTAACGGGCCTGGGCGAGACGGAGTTCACCTCCGACCTGATCGTCTGGACGGGCGTGCTGACGGCCGAGGCTCCCAACGTGGCCGCAGGCTATGCCCAGATCGAGACGAGCAAAGCCAAAGTGCAGCAGTACCTGCAGTCGAAGGGCCTGCCGGCCGACGCCGTAGTCTTCGCATTCGTGAACGTGGAGAAACAATACACCACCGTCTACCAGGACGGCAAGTGGGCCGGCAACCGCTTCTCGGGCTACGAGCTGCGCCAACGCTTCGTCGTGGAGTCGAAGGAGGTGGAAAAAGTGGAGACTATCTCGCGGGAGATCTCGTCGCTGATCGCCCAGGGCGTCTCGATCGAAGCCTACGCACCCGACTACTATTACACGAAACTCGACGACGTGAAGATGGGACTGATCGAAACCGCCTCGGCCGACGCACGCACGCGCGCCGAGAAGATCGCCGCCAATGCCGGCACGAAGATCGGCCGCGTGGCTTCGGCCCGCATGGGCGTCTTCCAGATCACGGGCGCCAACTCCAACGAGGAGTTCTCGGCCGGCGGCTCGTTCAACACTTCGTCGCGCAACAAGAAAGCCCGCATCACCATGCGGATCGAATACAGAATCAAATAAAATGAAAAGACCTGTCAGAGTACGTTTCGCACCCAGCCCCACCGGGCCGCTGCACATCGGCGGCGTCCGCACGGCGCTCTACAACTATCTGTTCGCCCGGCAGCATGGGGGCACGATGATCCTGCGCATCGAGGATACCGATTCGCAACGCTTCGTGCCTGGAGCCGAAGACTATATCATGGAGTCGCTCAAGTGGTGCGGCATCGAAATCGACGAAGGCGTCGGCGTGGGCGGGCCCCACGCCCCCTACCGCCAGAGCGAGCGACGCGAAATCTATCTGAAATATGCCCTGCAGCTCGTCGAGGCGGGTTGGGCCTACTATGCGTTCGACTCGGCCGAGGAGCTCGACGCCCTGCGCAAGGAGGCCGAAGCCCGGGGCGAAGCATTCGCCTACAATTACGCTGTGCGCGAAAAGCTGGCCACCTCGCTGGCCCTGCCGGCCGAGGAGGTACAGGCACGCATCGACCGCGGCGACCAGTGGGTCATCCGCTTCCGCATGCCCGAGAACGAGATCGTAAAGATGGACGACCTGATCCGCGGCCACGTGGAGGTCAACACCTCGACGCTCGACGACAAGGTGCTCTACAAATCGGCCGACGCCCTGCCGACCTACCACCTGGCCAACATCGTCGACGACCACCTGATGGAGGTCTCGCACGTGATCCGCGGCGAGGAGTGGCTGCCGTCGCTGCCGCTGCACTACCTTTTATATAAGGCGTTCGGGTGGAGCGACACGCAGCCGGCGTTCGCCCACCTGCCGCTGCTGCTCAAGCCTACGGGCGGCGGCAAGCTCTCGAAGCGCGACGGCGACAAAATGGGATTCCCCGTCTTCCCGCTCTTCTGGAAATCGCCCGCAACGGGCGAAACGGCCCGCGGCTACCGCGAGGACGGCTACCTGCCCGAGGCATTCATCAACATGCTGGCCCTCCTGGGCTGGAACCCCGGCACGGAACAGGAGCTCTTCTCCATGCAGGAGCTGATCGACAACTTCTCGCTGGAGCGCGTCTCGAAATCGGGCGCCCGCTTCCAGCCCGACAAGGCCAAGTGGTTCAATGCCCAATACATGCACCGCAAGAGCGATGCCGAGCTGGCCGCGCTCTACCAGCCCATCCTGCGCGAGCACGGCATCGACGTGTCGGACACGCTGGCAGGCCGGGCCGCAGGCATCATGAAAGAACGCGCGACGTTCATCACCGATCTGTGGGATCTGACGTCGTTCTTCTTCGTAGCCCCGGCCGAGTACGAGGAGAAGCAGACCCGCAAATACTGGAAAGGCGACAACCCGCGGATTCTCGCCGAGCTGCGCGACGTGCTGGCCGCGATCGACGACTTCTCGCTGGAAAACACCGAGCGCATCGTCCACGCATGGATCGAAGAGAAAGGATACGGCATGGGCCAGGTGATGAACACCCTGCGTCTGGCGCTCGTGGGCGCCGGCAAAGGCCCCGGCATGTACGACGTAACGGCCTTCATCGGCAAGGAGGAGACGCTGCGCCGCATCGATCATATTCTCGGCACGCTGAAACCGGCAGAATGATGGAGATCGAACAGCACCTGTGGGGCATGACGCCCGAGGGCGAGGCGATCGTCCTCTATACGATGCGCAACGCACAGGGCGCCGAAGTGAAACTCACGAACTTCGGAGCAACGATCGTGGGCATCACGATGCCCGACCGCGAAGGCCGCATGGCCGACGTAGCGCTGGGCTACGAACGCCCCGAAGACTACTTCGGCGACGGCGCCGCCTGCGGCAAGAGCGTGGGGCGCGTGGCCAACCGCATCGCCGGCGGCCGCATGACGGTCGAGGGCGAAGAATACCGGCTCGAAGTGAACAACGGCGGCAACCACCTGCACGGCGGCACGAAAAACTTCGCCAACCGCGTATGGGAGAGCCGCGTGGAGACTAATCGGGTGGTCATGGATCTGCTCTCGGAAGACGGCGACCAGGGTTACCCGGGCGAAGTGAACGTCGAAGCGATCTTCGATTTCGATGACGACTGCTCCTTAGAGATCACCTACCTGGCCCGCACCGACCGCACGACGCCGGTGAACATGACCAACCACGTCTATTTCAACCTCTCGGGCGAAGCGAGCGGCTCGGTGCTGGATCACGAACTGCGGCTCAACAGCAGCCACGTACCGGAGATGAACGAACGCCAGATACCGACCGGCCGCATGCTCGACGTTACCGGCACGCCGCAGGATTTCCGGGAGTTCCGCCCGCTCCGCTCCGGCATCGGCTCGGAGTTCAACCATATCCGCGACTTCCGCGGCTACGATCACCCTTTCGCCATCGACGGCTGGAAGCCCGGCATGCTGGGCGAGGTGGGCTGTCTGCGCGATCCGAAATCGGGCCGGCAGGTCGAAGTGCTCTCGTCGCAGCCCAGCGTGATGATCTACACGGGCAACTGGCTCTCCGCCGGATCTCCCCGAACCAAATCGGGCGGCCGCTACGACGACCATGCAGGCGTGGCGATCGAGTGCCAGAATTTCCCCGATGCGGTCAACCGGCCCGAGTTCCCCTCGCCGCTGCTCCGCCCCGGCGAACTCTACTGCCAGAAGATCGTCTTCCGGTTCGGAACCTATTGACGCCCTACACGCAGAAAACAGTTAGGGTAAAGTAGACCCTAACGAAATCCCCTCCCCAATACAGTTGCGCGGCGAAGCGGCAGGTACTTAGCGTAAAAACGGCGATAAGATTGCTTTTTCGGTCGATATTGCCTAATTTTACATTCGCAACCTGACCAACCGCCCATGTCCGTTCAGACGAACCAATCGCTCTCGGTCGACTGCGCCGTCTTCGGATTCGACGGCCGGTCGCTCAGAGTCCTGCTCATAGAACGTCGCGACTACGATCCCGACACCCACCTCGACCGGCTCAAACTGCCGGGCGCCATGATTCAGGAGAACGAGACGTTGCCGGCCGCCGCCAGCCGCGTGCTGGCCGAAGCGACGGGACTTCGGGAAATCTACCTCAAGCAGATGGAGATATTCTCCGATCCGGCCCGGGTTGCGGGCAAGGAGTTGGAGTGGATCAACCGCTACCACGGCATCCGTACGGAACGCGTGGTAACGGTGGGCTACTATGCGCTGGTGAAACTCGACCGCCGCATGATCGCCTACACTACCGAAAAGCGGGCGCAATGGGTCGAGGTCGAATCGATCCAGCGGCTGGCGATGGATCACAAACAGATCCTCTCCGCCGCGCTGACGCACCTCTGCCGCGAGATGCTGCAATCGCCCGTAGCGTTCGAGTTACTGCCCCGCAAATTCACGATCCGCGAGTTGCAGAACCTCTACGCCGCCGTGCTGGGCATCGAAATCGACAACCGCAACTTCCGCAAAAAAATCCTCGGCTCGGGACTCCTCGCGCCGACCGACGAATGGGAAGCGGGCGTGGCGCACAAACCCGCCCGCTACTACACGTTCGACAAGCAGGCCTACAAACGGGCGCTGAAAGCCAAACTGCGTCTGGGCTTCATCAACAACTGGCGATACTGACAAAAACCAACCCATACAAGATGAAAACTTTAGGTATAGACATCGGTTCTTCCTCCGTCAAGGTCTCGCTCCTGGACGTCGAGACGGGCGCCTGCGTCGCTTCGTCGACCAATCCGTCGCAGGAGATGCCCATCGACGCGCAGCAGTCGGGCTGGGCCGAGCAAGACCCCGAGATGTGGTGGCGCTACGCCACGGAGGGAATCCGCAAGATCGCGGCCGACTACCCCATGAACGACGTGCGGGCCATCGGCATCACCTACCAGATGCACGGACTGGTCTGCGTCGACCGGGAGGGCCGGCCCCTGCGCAAGGCGATCATCTGGTGCGACTCGCGCGCCGTGGAGATCGGCGCCGAAGCGCTGGAAAGCATCGGCCGCGACTTCTGTCTGGAACATGCGCTCAACTCGCCGGGCAACTTCACGGCGTCGAAGCTGGCATGGGTCAAGCGCAACGAACCCGATCTGTTCGCCCGGATCGACAAATTCATGCTGCCGGGCGACTACATCGCCTACAAACTCTCGGGCGCGATCTCGACCACCGAAAGCGGTCTCTCCGAGCAGATCCTCTGGGATTTCAAGGAGGAGCGCCGCGCCGACTTCGTGGCCGATCATTACGGCATTCCCCGCACGATGATTCCCGATGCGGGCGTCTCGATCGGCATCGGCGGCCGCACGAACGCGGAGACCGAAGCGCTTCTGGGTATTCCTGCCGGCACACCGATCAGCTACCGCGCCGGCGACCAGCCCAACAACGCCTTTTCGCTCAACGTCATGGAGGCGGGCGAGATCGCAGCGACGGGCGGCACGAGCGGCGTGGTCTACGGCGTGGTCGACACGCCGAAAGCCGATCCCAAGTCGCGCGTCAACACCTTCGTACACGTCAACCACGCAGCACAGGCACCCCGCTACGGCATCCTGCTCTGCATCAACGGCACGGGCATCCTCAACTCATGGGTGCGCCGCCACATCGCCCAGCAGACGATCGGCTACGCCGAGATGAACGACCTGGCGGCACAAGCCCCTGCGGGCTGCGACGGGCTACTGATGCTGCCGTTCGGCAACGGCGCCGAACGCATGCTCGAAAACCGCTGCACGGGCACGGCGATCGAAGGCATCGACCTCAACCGCCACACGACGGCCCATTTGCTGCGTGCGGCACAGGAAGGCATCGCCTACTCGTTCCGCTACGGCATCGACATCATGCGCTCGCTGGGTCTCAGACCCGACGTGATCCGTGCCGGACGGGCCAATCTGTTCCTTTCGCCGCTGTTCCGCCGCACGCTGGCGACGCTCACCGGAGCACGCATCGAACTGTTCGACACCGACGGAGCGCTGGGTGCGGCACGCGGTGCGGCGCTGGGCGCCGGACTCTACAAGTCGCGCGAAGAAGCGTTCGCCTCGCTGCGCCGGCTGGAGGTCATCGAACCCGTCGCGGCCGACCGCGAAGCGCTCGAAGCCGGCTACGAACGTTGGAAAAAGGCGCTGGAAGAAAAACTCCGGAATTAAAAATACGACGATTGCGAAGGTATTGCACCGAAGCATCCGTCGAAATAAGAACGACAATCATACAATTCAATAGCAACTCTAAAACACTTACAACTATGGCAAAACAGTATTTCCCCACCGTGGGCAAGATCGCATTCGAGGGCGCTGCCTCGAAAAACCCGATGGCATTCCGCTATTATGAACCCGAACGCGTAGTCAAGGGTCGCAAAATGAAAGACTGGCTGCGTTTCTCGATGGCGTGGTGGCACACCCTCTGCGCCGAAGGCGCCGACCAGTTCGGCGGCGGTACGAAACAGTTCCCCTGGAACGAAGCGGCCGACCCCATCGAGCGCGCCAAGGCCAAGATGGACGCCGGTTTCGAGTTCATGCAGAAGATGGGCATCGAATACTACTGCTTCCACGACGTAGACCTCGTGGACGAAGACCCCGATCCCGCCAAGTATGAAGCCAACCTCAAGGAAATCGTCGCCTATGCCAAGCAGAAGCAGGCCGAGACGGGCATCAAGCTGCTGTGGGGCACGGCCAACGTCTTCTCGAACGGCCGCTACATGAACGGCGCCTCGACCAACCCCGATTTCGACACGGCGGCCCGCGCCATGCTTCAGATCAAGAACGCCATCGACGCCACGATCGAGCTGGGCGGCGAAAACTACGTCTTCTGGGGCGGCCGCGAAGGCTATATGTCGCTGCTGAACACCGACATGAAGCGCGAGAAGGAGCACATGGCCCGCATGCTGACCATGGCCCGCGACTACGCCCGCTCGAAAGGCTTCAAGGGCAACTTCCTCATCGAGCCGAAGCCCATGGAGCCGATGAAGCACCAGTACGACGTCGACACCGAGACGGTCGTCGGCTTCCTGCGCGCCCACGGCCTGGACAAGGATTTCAAGGTCAACATCGAGGTCAACCACGCCACGCTGGCCGGCCACACCTTCGAACACGAACTGCAGTGCGCCGTCGACGCCGGCATGCTGGGCTCGATCGACGCCAACCGCGGCGACTACCAGAACGGCTGGGACACCGACCAGTTCCCCATCGACCTCTATGAAATAGTACAGGCCATGATGGTGATCGTACGCGGCGGCGGCCTGCAGGGCGGCGGCACGAACTTCGACGCCAAGACGCGCCGCAACTCGACCGACCCCGAGGATCTCTTCATCGCCCACATCGCCGCGATGGACGTCATGGCCCGCGCACTGCTGATCGCGGCCGATCTTCTGGAAAACTCGCCCTACGAGAAGATGCTCGCCGAGCGCTACGCCTCCTACGACCAGGGCGAAGGCAAGGCTTTCGAAGAGGGCAAGCTGACGCTGGAGCAGGTAGCCGAGTATGCCCGCACGCATGAACCCGCGCAGCACAGCGGCAAGCAGGAGCGCTACGAAGCGATCGTGAACATGTATATCTAAGCATCGGCGGGGGTGTGCGACGGCACACCCCCGATTTACCTAAAACTCCGACCAAATGACCAACCAAGAACAAGGCAGCCGCCTCTACCTGCTTTCGATCGTCCTCGTGGCGATCATCGGCGGACTGCTCTTCGGCTACGACACCGCCGTGGTATCGGGAGCCGAAAAAGCCCTCGAAAACTTCTTCCAGGAGGGATTGGGCGACCTCTACACCTCGGGCTGGCACGGATTCACAGCGTCGAGCGCCCTGCTGGGCTGCGTGATCGGCGGCGCGATCTCGGGTCTGCTCGCCTCGCGTTTCGGCCGCAAACGCTCGCTGCTGATCGCCGCGGTACTTTTCTTCATCTCGGCCCTCGGCTCGTGGTGCCCTGAAAGCGGCATCCTGCCCTACGGCGAGGCTTCGGAAACGCTGCTCGTCGTATTCAACTTCTACCGCATCCTGGGCGGCGTGGGCGTAGGCCTCGCCTCGGCCGTCTGCCCGATGTACATCGCCGAGATCTCGCCCGCGAAGATCCGCGGCACGCTCGTCTCGTGCAACCAGTTCGCCATCATCTTCGGCATGCTGGTGGTCTACTTCGTCAACTACATGATCCGCAGCTCGCTGGGCGACACGTCCGAGGCGATCCAGACGGCGATGAACGCCATCGGCTGGCGCCGCATGTTCGTCAGCGAGGCATTCCCGGCCGGTCTTTTCGGCGTGCTGGTGCTCTTCATTCCCGAGACGCCCCGTTTCCTGGCGCTCCGGGGCTGCGACGACAAGGCCTACTCGATTCTCACCCATATCAACGGCCCGGCGGAAGCCCGCACGATTTTGGACAACATCAAGGCTACGGTGCACGAGAAGCGCGAACGCCTGTTCGCCTACGGCACGGCCGTGGTGGTAATCGGCGTGCTGCTGTCGTTCTTCCAGCAGGCCGTGGGCATCAACGTGGTGCTCTACTACGCGCCCCGCATCTTCGAGAATATGGGTGCTACGGGCAACGCCTCGATGGTTCAGACCGTCGTGATGGGCGTCGTGAACATCATCTTCACGGTCGTGGCGATCTTCACGGTCGACAAAATGGGCCGCAAGCCGCTGCTCATCATCGGCTCGGCCGGCATGATGATCGGCATGATCGCACTGGCGGCACTCTCGTTCACCGACTCGATCGGACTGGCCGCGCTGATCTTCATCATCATCTACACGGCGTCGTTCATGATGTCGTGGGGCCCGATCTGCTGGGTGCTGATCGCCGAGATCTTCCCCAACACCATCCGCTCGCAGGCCGTGGCCATCGCCGTGGCGGCGCAGTGGATCTCGAACTTCCTCGTTTCGGCGACCTTCCCCTCGCTGAGCGCCTGGAGCGTCGGCGGCACCTACTGCCTCTATGCCCTGATGTCGCAGCTCTCGGCCCTCTTCGTATGGCGTTGGGTACCCGAGACCAAGGGCAAGACGCTGGAGGAGATGTCCGAACTGTGGCGCAACAGATAGTCTCCGTACGCAGCAAAACAAAACCCCGGATCTCTCGATCCGGGGTTTTTCTTATCGGGAAAGGGCTTGTCAAGCCTCGGCGCCGAACTCCATCAGATAGGCCTTGATGAAAGCATCCAGATCGCCGTCCATCACCTCCTCGACGGCCGATGTCTGACAACCCGTGCGATGATCCTTGACACGGCGGTCGTCGAAGACGTAGGAGCGGATCTGCGAGCCCCACTCGATCTTCTTCTTCGAGGCTTCGAGGGCCTGCTGCGTAGCCATGCGCTTGTCCAGCTCGCGCTGATAGAGCTTCGACCGAAGGATGCGCATGGCATTCTCGCGGTTCATAAGCTGCGAGCGGGTCTCCATGTTCTCGATCAGGAACTCGACGGGCTCGCCCGTGTCGGCGTCCTTGCCGTGGTAGCGCAGGCGCACGGCCGTCTCGACCTTATTGACGTTCTGGCCGCCGGCGCCCGACGAACGGAACGTGTCCCACTCAATATCCGACGGGTTGATCGTGATCTCGATCGAATCGTCCACGGCAGGCGAGACGAAAACCGACGCGAAAGTCGTCTGCCGCTTGTTGTTGGCGTTGAACGGCGAAAGCCGCACCATGCGGTGGACGCCGTTTTCGCTCTTGAGGTAGCCGTAGGCGTATTCGCCCTCGAATTCGAGCGTGCACGACTTGACGCCCACCTCGTCGCCAGCCTGGTAGTCGAGTACCTTGACCTTGTAGCCGTGCGCCTCGCCCCAGCGGGTGTACATGCGCAGCAGCATCGACGCCCAGTCGAGCGCCTCGGTGCCGCCGGCTCCGGCGTTGATGTCGAGAATGGCGCCGAGCTTGTCCTCATCGCGGCGCAGCATGTTGCGCATCTCCAGTTTTTCGATGCGTTCCAGCGTGCGGGCGTAGTGTTCGTCCAACTCGGCTTCGCTGACGACCCCCTCCTTCACGAAATCGGGCATCAGACCGAGATCCTCTACATCCTTGCGCACGGCGTCGTACTCCTCGACCCAGGCCTTGATGCCTGCAACCTTGCGCAGCTGCTCGCGCGCAGCGGCAGGATCGTTCCAGAAATCGGGTTCCTGCGTCTTCTCCTCCTCGTTCTGGAGGTCGATGCGCTTCTGCCCGATATTCAGGCAGCGCTCCAGCGCCTCGCGACGGGACTCCAGTTCTTTGATCTGTTCGGCAAGTATCATAAATCTGTTTTCAAATCGAGTTTCTGTGCCGCGAACCTCAGAATCAGCTCCGCCGTCGCCTCGATCCCCGACACCGAAGTATTGATGCAGAGGTCGTACGACGCGGCGGCACCCCATGTCCGCATGCTGTAATAATTGTAGTAGCCGGCCCGGCGGGCATCGCCGCGCTCCATGATCTGCCGTGCTTCGGATTCGGAGCATCCCGTCCTGTCGCAAAGCCGCCGCACGCGGTCGGCATCGTCGGCCGTGATGAAGACGCTGAGCCTGCGCGGATGGTCGCGCAGAATGTAGTCGGCGCAACGCCCCACGAAAAGAGCCGATTCGCGGGACGCGATGTCGCGGATCACGTCGCTCTGGATCTTGAACAGCGCATCGCCCGACAAGACGTTGCCGGCGGCCCCGTCGCTCCCGAAGAAGGGAGCCCGCAGGTAGCCCAGCATCGTCGCCAGCCGGTTGTGCGACTCCTTTTCGTCGGCCCGCTCGAAGATCTCGGGACAGAGTCCGCTCTCCTTGGCCGCCAGATTGATAAGCTCCTTGTCGTAGACCTCCACGCCCAGACGCCGCGCCAGCGCCTCGCCGACCGACTTGCCGCCGCTTCCTATCTGGCGGCCGATATTGATGACGAATCTATTTTCCATCGTGCGGATCGTTTAGAGAAGGCTGCGCCATCATGGCCCGGAACTTACGCAGCTGCACCGTGAGCATGAAGAAGGTAACGACAGCCGCGAGCATGTCCGACAGCGGCATGGCGCACCAGACGCCCCAGCTGCCGCTCCACGACGTAGCGTTCTCGAAAAAACCGGGCAGGAACAGCAGTCCCGGCACCAGAAAGAGCAACTGGCGCGACAAGGAGAGGAAGACCGCCTTGCCGGCCATGCCGATGCTCTGGAAGAAGTTGGTCGCAACCATCTGGAACCCGATGATCGGAAAGCATGCGAAGACGATCCGCATGCCCGACGAAGCCAGCCCGATCAGCTCCTCGTCCTTCGTGAAGAGCGAAGCCGCCAAGCCCGGCGCCAACTCGCCGATCAGAAATCCGGCAGTCGTTACGCAGGTAGCGCCCATGATGGTCAATCGCAGCACGCGCAGCACGCGTTCGTACTGCCGGGCGCCGAAGTTGTAGCCGGCGATGGGCTGCATGCCCTGGTTGACGCCCATGACGATCATGACGAAGAAGAAACCCAGGCGATTGACGATGCCGTAGGCACCGATCATCAGATCGCCGCCATAACGCTGCAGTCCCTTGTTGATGAGAATGACGATGAAGCAGGCCGCGAGGTTCATCAGGAAAGGCGACATGCCGATGGCGACGATGTCGCGGACGATGCGGCCCTTGAGCCGGTAGATCCCTCGGCGGAAGTGCAGCAGCTCGCTCTTGTCGGAGAGAATCCGGAACTGCCAAACAAGCGAGATGACCTGCGCCAACACCGTGGCGATGGCGGCACCGCGAATGCCCCAGCCGAATCCGTAGATGAAAAGAGCGTCGAGGAGGGTGTTGATGACGACCGTGTTGATCGTCGCGTACATCGATTTGCGGGGATGCCCCGAAGCGCGCAGCACGGAGTTCAGGCCCAGGTACATGTGCGTAACGACATTGCCCCCGAGGATGATGGTCATGTACTCGTGGGCATAGCCTACCGTAGCCTCGCTGCCGCCGAAAAAATAAAGGATCGGATCGAGGAACATCAACGCCACGACGGCGAAAGCCACGCCGATGATGCCGTTGAGCACCACGACGTTGCCCAGCACGCGCTGGGCCGTTTCGTAATCGCGCTGCCCCAGCCGCATCGAAATGAGCGTCGCAGCACCCACGCCGACCAGTGCGCCGAACGCCGCGGCGAGGTTCATCAACGGAAAGGTGAGCGCCAGACCCGAAATGGCCATAGGCCCTACCTGCTGGCCGATGAAGATGCTGTCGACCATGTTGTAGAGCGACGAAGCGGTCATGGCGATGACCGCCGGCACAGCATACTGCACCAGCAATTTCCGGATCCGCTCCGTACCCAGTTCGGTCGCTGCCGACTTCAGTTCAGACACTTCGATGATAATTAAGAATTAAAAATGAAAAATTAAAAATCAACGTATTCTATTGTGATAGAATCAGTTCGCGATATGCAGCCGGATTCTTAATTTTTCATTCATCATTTTTAATTTGGAATAATCGAACAAAAGTTAGATTATTCCAGTTCCCAGTCGCTGCCGTCCTTGCGATCCTTGACCCGGATGCCGGCGGCGGCCAGCCCGTCGCGGATACGGTCGGAAGCGGCCCAGTCCTTGGCGGCGCGGGCCTGCAAACGCTCGGCCAGCAACATTTCGACCAACGGGGTTACGTAGTCGCGCCCCGAAGCCGCCCCGGCGGCCTTTTCGTCTTTCAGCCCCAGGATATCGAACGCATAGCGATGCACGGTAGCTTTCAGAGTCTCCAGATCGGCGGCCGTAATTGTCTGCGCACCGTCGACAAGCTGGTTGATCGTCCGCACCCAGTCGAAAAGGGCCGAGATGACCATCGGCGAATTCAGATCGTCGTCCATCGCGGCACGGCACCGCTTCTCCAACTCCGACGGATCGACCGTCGAGGTGTCGGCAGGTTTGATCTTGCCGAGCGCCTCGATGCCCTTCATCAGCCGGTCGAGACCCTTCTCGGCGGCCTGCAGGGCTTCGTTCGAGAAGTCGAGCGTCGAGCGGTAGTGGGCCTGCAAGACGAAGAAGCGGATCGTCATGGGCGAATAGGCCTGCGCCAACAGCTTGTGGCTGCCCGTGAACAACTCCTCCAAGGTGATGAAGTTGCCCAGCGACTTGCCCATCTTCTGTCCGTTGATCGTAATCATGTTGTTGTGCACCCAATAGCGTGCCGAATCATGGCCGAGGGCCGCCGTCGACTGGGCGATCTCGCACTCGTGGTGCGGGAACATCAAGTCCATGCCGCCGCCGTGGATATCGAAGCGCTCGCCTAAGTAGCGGGTCGACATGGCCGAACACTCCATGTGCCAGCCGGGGAATCCGTCGCTCCAGGGCGAGGGCCACCGCATGATATGCTCGGGCGACGCCTTTTTCCATAAGGCGAAGTCGTACGAATGGCGCTTGTCGCTCTGCCCGTCCAACTCGCGCGTGTTAGCCACGATGTCGTCAAGATTGCGGCCCGACAGGCGGCCGTAGTTATGCTTGGCATTGTACTTTTCGACGTCGAAATAGACCGAGCCGTTCGAGACGTAGGCGAAACCCTCGTCCAGGATGCGCTGCACGAAGGCGATCTGCTCGATGATATGGCCCGATGCGTGGGGCTCGATCGAAGGCGTCTCCACGTTGAGCGCCTCCATCGCCCGGTGGTAACGCTCCGTATAATAGTGCGCCACCTCCATCGGTTCGAGCTGCTCGAGCCGCGCCTTCTTGGCGATCTTGTCCTCGCCCTCGTCGGCGTCGTGCTCCAGGTGGCCGACGTCGGTGATGTTGCGCACGTAACGCACCTTGTAACCCGCCGCCTTGAGATAACGGAACAAGAGGTCGAACGTTACGGCCGGACGGGCATGGCCCAGATGGGGATCGCCGTAGACCGTGGGGCCGCAAACATACATGCCGGCCCGCCCCGGCACCAGCGGTTCGAACTCCTCCTTGCGGCGCGAAAGCGTATTGTAAAGCGTCAGTTTCGATTCCATAAACGGAAAAAATTTAGTGCAAAAATAAGAATTTTCCGCCAAATTTCCGCCACCTTCCGCCAAACAACTGCGAATGCGCCCGCCCGTGCGCAAAATAAACCGTCCCGTTCATATCGCTTTTCTCCGTTAAATGATTACTTTTGCAGATGCGAATCCCGCAATCAGAATATAAACAGCATATGGATCTTTTCAAACGTTGGAACAACCTCGTCGGCTGGGCGGTCTTCGCCGTGGCGGCCGTCGTCTACCTCCTCACGATGGAACCCGTGTCGAGTCTCTGGGACTGCTCGGAATTCATCGCCACGAGCTACAAGCTCGAAGTGGGCCACCCGCCCGGAGCGCCGCTTTTCATGATGCTCGCACGCCTGGCCACGCTCTTCGCTTTCGGCAATCCCGACTACGTGGGCATGGCCGTCAACGCCATGAACTCCATCGCCAGCGCCTTCTGCATCCTGTTCCTCTTCTGGACGATCACCCACCTGGCCCGCCGGCTCGTAACGCGCGACGGCAGCGAGCTCACGCCGGCCAACGTATGGGCCGTCCTGGGTGCCGGGGCCGTCGGCGCGCTGGCCTACACCTTCACCGACACCTTCTGGTTCTCGGCCATCGAAGGCGAGGTCTACGCCCTCTCGTCGATGTTCACGGCACTGGTCGTCTGGCTGATGCTCAAGTGGGAAGAAGACGCCGACCGTCCCCACGCTTCGCGCTGGATCGTCCTGATCGCCTACCTGATGGGCCTCTCGATCGGCGTGCATATCCTCAACCTGCTGACGATCCCCGCGCTGGTCTTCATCTACTATTTCCGCACCACGCAGACCATAACGTTCAAAGGCATCGTGCTGGCGACGCTGGCCGCCGGAGCTATTCTACTGGTCATCAACGGCATCATCATCCCCTACACGGTCTACGTCGGGGCCATGATCGACCTCTTTTTCGTCAACACGCTGGGGCTGCCGGTCAACTCCGGCATGGTCGTTTTCGCCCTGGCGCTGATCGGCGGACTGGGCTGGGCATCGTGGAAAACGCACAAAAGCGGCAAGGTGGTGTGGAACGTCATCCTCCTCTCCGCGACGATGATTCTCGTCGGCTTCTCGTCCTACGCATCGGTAACGATCCGCGCCGCGGCCAACCCGCCGATGAACTCCAACAAGCCCGACAACCCGCACGCGCTGCTCTCGATGCTCAATCGCGACCAGTACGGCGACCGTCCCCTGCTCTACGGAGCCTACTACTCGGCCCCGCCCGTCGACTACAAGGAGCGCCATTTCTACTATCTGGACGAAGACGGCAAATACAAACCCGCCTCCATCGTTACGGGCTATGAATACGCTCCCGAATTCATGCACCTCTTCCCCCGCATGTGGAACCGCAAGGGCGAAGCCGAATACAAGCAATGGGCGGCCTACCGCACCAAGAGCGAATACGTCCGCGACGACAACGGAGAACTCGTGCGCGACGCACAGGGACGTCCGCTCCGGGAGGAGGTGCTCGATTTCGGCCGCAAGCGCACCTTCGACGACGGCTACGGCTTGCAGACCATCGTCGAACCCACGTTCGGCGAGAATCTCAACTACTTCTTCAACTA
The DNA here is from genome assembly GCA_029051915.1 of Alistipes sp. Lineage (GTDB taxonomy): Bacteria > Bacteroidota > Bacteroidia > Bacteroidales > Rikenellaceae > Alistipes. The sequence goes on from JAIDKM010000085.1 coordinate 17,986, forward strand.
CCAGCTCTCCTACATGTACTGGCGTTACTTCCTCTGGAACTTCGTCGGCCGGCAGAGCGACATACAACCCTCCTCGACGACCATCGCCGACGGCAACTGGCTCTCGGGCATCCGCCCCATCGACGAGGCGCTGCTCGGGCCGCAGACGAACCTGCCGCGCGAAATCGCCGAAAACCGCGGACGCAACACCTACTATTTCCTGCCGTTCCTGCTGGGACTGATCGGACTGATCTACCAGCTCAACCGCGACCAGCGCAACTTCTCGATCGTCATGTGGCTCTTCATCATGACGGGAATCGCCCTGGTCGTCTACTTCAACTCCTCGCCCTCCGAACCCCGCGAACGCGACTACGTCTATGCAGGTTCGTTCTATGCCTTCTGCATCTGGATCGGACTGGGCGTGCTGGCGCTGCGCGACCTGATCGCCCGGCTGACGCATCGCCGCAACGTGGCCGCGGCCGCCGTCGCGACCCTCGTCTGCATGGGAGTGCCGGCGATCCTGGCGGCGCAGAACTGGGACGACCACGACCGCTCGGGCCGCTACATGGCCCGCGACATCGGCTGGAACTACCTGATGTCGACGCTTCCCAACAGCATCATCCTCAACTACGGCGACAACGACACCTTCCCCCTTTGGAACAACCAGGAGGTCTACGGCGTACGCCCCGACGTGCGGATCATGAACACCTCCTACCTGGGCGGCGAATGGTACGTCGACGAGATGAAGACCAAAGCCAACGATGCCGCCGGCATCCCCTTCTCGCTGCCCAAGCGCAAATATGCCTATGTCAACGACTGGGTGCCCGTAAGCAACCGCATCGACCGCCCGGTGGAAATCGGACAGGTCATCGACTTCATCCGCAGCGACGATCCACGCACGAAGCTGGCTCTCGAAGACGGCACGCTGACGGACTACATCCCCACCAAGCGGATCGCCCTGCCGGTCGACAAGGAGAACGCCGTCGCCTCGGGCATCGTGGCTGAAAAAGACCGCGACCTGATGGTCGACACCGTCTACATCGACTTGCGCAAGAGTGCCATCGACAAAAGCCAGCTGATGATCCTCGACATGCTGGCCCACTTCGACTGGAAGCGTCCCATCTACATGACGCAGATCTATATTTTCCAGGATCTCGGACTGATGGAGTACCTCCAGTTCGACGGCTACGCCTACCGTTTCGTGCCGATCCGCACACCGATCCAGAATCCGCGGGAGATCGGACGCATCGATCCCGATTATGCGGCACCGCTGCTCAAGGAGACTTTCCGCTACGGCAACCTGGCCGATCCCCACGTCTACGTCGACCACTTCCTGCAGTACAACCTCACGGCATCGCATGCCCGCGACGCATTTGCCCGGGTAGCCAAAGAGCTGCTGCGGCAGAATCGGCCCGAGGAAGCGGTCGAGCTGCTCGACCTGGGACTCCGGCAGCTGCCTACTTCGCAGATCCGGTTCACCGACATGAATACCTATCCGTTCCTCGAAGCCTACTACGCAGCCTCGGCGATGGGCATTCCCGATGCCGCCGAAAAGGGCGACGCCCTGCTGCGGGAATATGCTCGCACGCTGATCGAGTACATCGAATACTATTTGCAGTTCGACGGTGTGCAGGGCGACATGGTGGCCGACATCGTAGACAGCAAGCTCGAAGAACTGGGCAACGTCTACTACCTGGCCTCTTATGCCGGACGGCGCGAGATCATCGCCGAGCTGAACGCCTACTACCGCACGCTGGGCGTAAGCGAAGAGAACCTGATAGACGTCGGGGACAAACCCGGAGAGTCCGACTCCCTTCGGACAGACGAGTAACACGAAAAGCGCCGGTGATTACCGGCGCTTTTTTTATGAATCGGAAAGCACGCTACTCCAGCTCAACATAACAGCCCGTCGCGGCCTGCGCCTTCGTGATGTCTTTCACCAGATAGTGGAGGTAGATCTCCAGGTTGGTGTAGAGTCCCTGCGGATCGAGGGTCTTTTCTTTGGCGTCGGAAGCATCGTCGCCGTTCAGGCCGAACAAGTCTTCATAGTAGTCCGGGATACCGTCTTTGTCGGTGTCGGTCGCTGCCCGGGCGATCTCCTCCGGGGTCGCCGTCAGCTCGGGCCACCCACCCACGTCGTCCTGCGAGTCGATGATGCCGTTCCGCGACTTGCGCGAGCCCTGCAGGACGGCCGCCGTGCCGCTCCTCACATCGCCGACAACCCGGCTGTCCGCAGCATCGCGACGGAAGAAGCCCTCGGCCGTTTGCCGGACAACGCCCGCACAGGCACAGAGTACATCCGGCAGCTGCGAAGCATCGTGCGTGGTAACGAAACAGTTCCGACCCTCGCTGCGGATCGGCAGCGGTGCCGCAAGAAAAGTTGCCTCGGGCTTCTTCAGCGAAAGCGCAGCATCGTTGAGCGGGAATCCTTTCGGATTCTCCCGGGAGACCTCCTCGCCGGCCGACGAATCGCCTGCCGAAGTATCGAGCAAGTTGCTGTTGTCGCCGTCATGGATGTCGGCAGCTCCGTAATCGTAGTCGACGCCTCCGGCCGTACGGATTCCGTCCACCCGATAGAAAAAGGCCCGGCGATAGGCCACGTCGGGGATTTCCGTTTCGACGCCCCGATCGTCAAGCACATAGCGCGGGCCGGCACCGGCGGCCGACGCAGGCCCCCATTTATAAAGATTGCCGACAAAATTGAGCTGCAGGCCTTCGCCGCCGCAGGCGGGAGTCTCGCAAAAATTATAAACGACGTTGTTCCTGAAATCGACGCAGCGCCCGGAAATCGGAATCCGCGGATTCGCCTCCGGCCCGACATAGAAGTCCGGCGAATCGAATCTGGGGTTTCGGGAGTCATGATGTGCGAGGATGTTGTGGTGGAAGGATGCCGGAGCACCGCCCCAGATGCCGCCGTATCC
>JAIDKM010000086.1 GCA_029051915.1 Alistipes sp.
ATGCTTGCTGGAGGTCGGAGGTGGTGCAGTTCATCGCTTCTACGACCCCCGGCGGCGCATTGGAGGTCGATCTGGTGCCGCGCAGCGGCCGCCATACGGTCCGTTTCGGCAGAATCGCGGAGATCGAGGAGAAGTTCGACCGGCTCCTGCGTTTCTACGAGGGGGGTCTCTCGCGCATCGGCTGGGACGAGTATCGTACGATCGATGTCCGGTACAGCGACCAGGTGGTTTGCCGGAAGTAGTTTTGCTAAGGAAATAAAAGATTCTACAGTCGTGGAAAGGAAAAATTATATTGTTGCGGTCGATCTGGGATCGTCGTCCGTGGTGGTCGCCGTCGGTGAGATGCGTGCCGACGGGCAGTTGTACATCGCGGCGATCGTTTCGAAGCCGGTCGTCGAGGGTGTCAACGCCGGACGCATCGACAACATCGAGGTCGTAAGCCGGGCCGTTCGGGAGGCCGTTTCGGAGGTCGAGACTCAGTTGGGCATCCGCATCACGGAGGCCTATGCCGGTATCTCGGGCGATTTCGTGCGTTGCGCTCGCCATACCGACCACGTGTTCGTGCTCGATCCCCAGGCGGGGGTCAACCAGCAGGACGTCGAGGCGTTGTTCGACCGCATGCGCAACGTGCAGGCTCCCGACGAGGAGACGATCATGGAGCGCATTCCCCAGAATTACATGGTCGACGACAAGCAGGAGGTCAAGAATCCCGTCGGGTCGTTCGGCAAGAAACTTTCTTCGACTTTCAATTTCATCTTGTGCCATAAGACGCCCGTTCAGCGGCTCGACATGGCTTTGAAGCGCCTCGGCATCAAAATGTTGGGCGTCTTCGCCGATGCCCTCGCTACTCCCGAGGCCGTGTTGTTGCCCGAGGAGAAGGAGGAGGGCGTCGCCGTCGTCGACCTCGGCGCCGGCGTTACCGACGTTACGGTCTATTATCGCAACGTCGTGCGGTATACCGTCTCCATTCCGATGGGCGCGTCGGCCATCAACCGCGACATCCGTACGATGGGCGTTCCCGAGAAGCACGTCGAAAGCCTCAAGCGCAAGTACGGGTCGGCCGTCGCCGAGCTCGCTCCCGAGGATAAGTTGATCCGCGTCAACGGCCGCACGGCTCGCGAGGCTAAGGATATCTTGTTGCGCAACCTCGCCACCGTCATCGAGGCTCGCGCTACCGACATCGTCGAGTTCGTGCAGCAGGAGATCAAGGATTCGGGTTACGCTTCGAAACTCGCCTACGGCATCGTCCTCACGGGCGGTTCCGCCCAGTTGAAGGATCTGGACGAGTTGTTCCGCCGCGTTACCGAGATGGACGTGCGCGTGGCGCTTCCCGAATTGGGTCTCGCCGAGGAGTCCAGGGAGACGGTCGCCACTCCGGCTTTCGCCACGGCCGTCGGCATCCTCTTCAAGGGGGCCGCTCAGGGCGGTTGTTCCGTCGTCGAGCACGCTTCGGCTCCCGCTGCTCCGGCTCCCGGCGCGCGGCCAGGACATGTCCCGCCGCAGCCGCAGGCCGCCATGCCGCAGGAGCCTCAGCGCCGGTCGTTCGTTCCGCCTACACCGCAGCCGCAGGCCGCTCCGGCACGTCCTGTTCCGCCGCGGCCCGTTCCTCCTCAGCCCGTCGCTTCGCCGCATGCTGCCGTTCCGCAGCCGCATCCCGCGGTGCCTCCGCAGCGTCCGGCTCCCGCTGCTCCCGTTTCGTCGCCGGCTCCGCGTCCCGGCATGCCGGCCGCTCCGCAGGAGCCGCAGCGTCCGGTTGCGCGCCAGCCGTTGACTCCGCCGCAGCCGCTCGACGACGAGGAGCCCATCGTCATCGACCCAAGGCGCAAGCGCGATTGGGGTTCGATCTTCCGAAAGGCGGTCGACAAGGTCAACCAGAGTTTCACGGCGGCCGAGGACGAGGAGATCTGATCTCTTCTGGCCGTATTTAAGTAATCATGAATCAGCTTATGACAGACGAACTGATGTCGGAGATCAAGGTGCCGAGAGAGACCCGGTCGATCATCACGGTCGTGGGTATCGGCGGTGCCGGCGGCAATGCCGTGAATCACATGTGGAGCCTCGGCATCCGCGGCGTTACCTTCATGATCTGCAACACCGACCAGCAGGCTTTGGACAAGAGCCCCGTGGAGACGAAGATCCGTCTCGGTGCCGAAGGTCTCGGCGCCGGCAACGACCCGGAGAACGGACGTCGTGCCGCCGTGGAGTCGTTGCCCGAAATCCGGCAGCATTTCGAGGAGGACGGCACCCGCATGCTCTTCATCACGGCCGGTATGGGCGGCGGTACCGGTACGGGCGCTTCGCCCGTCATCGCCAAGTTGGCTCGCGAGATGGGTATCTTGACCGTGGCCATCGTTACTTCTCCGTTGGCCGTCGAGGGCAAGATCCGTTACGAGCAGGCTTTCCGGGGTATCGAGGAGTTAAGGAAGAACGTCGATTCGTTGTTGATTATCAACAACGAGAATATCTTGGAGATCTACGGGCGTTTGTCGCTCAAGCAGGCTTTCGGCAAGGCCGACGACATCCTCGCTTCGGCCGCTAAGGGCATCGCCGAGATCATCACCGTCGAAAGTCCGTTGGTCAACGTCGACTTCGCCGATGTCTCGAAGGTCGTCCGCAACTCCGGCCGAGCCCATATGGCCGTCGCTACGGCCGAGGGCGAGAATCGCGCCGAGGCCGTGGCCGAGGCGTCGTTGAGGTCTCCGTTGTTGGATCACAACCTCATTTCCGGGGCCAAGAATATCTTGTTGAATATCTCCGTCGCCAATTCCGACGAGTTGATCTACGAGGAGGTCATCCGTATCTTGCAGTTCATCCAGGCCCACGCCAGCGTGCGGGACGAGAACGGCGAGGTGCAGGATTCCAACATCATCTGGGGTATGAGCGAGAAGCCTCAGTTGGGCAACGCCATCGAGTTGGTCGTCGTCGCCACCGGTTTCGACGACGAGGAGATCGTCAAGCAGATCATCCCGCCGGTTCCGCCGCACGACGAGCAGCCCCTCGGGCCGCTCGATCCGCCCGCTCCGCGTACTCCGCGCAGCAGCGAGCAGGTCGTTTTGGGCGATCCTTCCACCCGTTACAGCAACATCGACCAGTTGCTCTCGCGCCCCGCTTACCAGTCCCGGAATTCGAAGTTCGTTACGCAGGTTTCCGGTCGGCGCAAGGAGGTGCTTCGCGACAAGACCGCCGAGCCGAAGGATCCTTCGAAGGAGGATTCGGGCAGCGGTTCGCTTTTCGATTAACTAATCGCCGGACGGTTTGGAACCTACTGCTCCCTGGATCATCTTCAAAGGATTCTCGCCCCACATCGTCGCCTTGTGCGTCGTAACGTCGGGTCTGCTTTGCCTCTCGGCGCTCGTCTCGGGGGCTGAAACGTCGTTCTTTTCGCTCTCGCATAAGGACGTGCAGCAGCTTCGGGCGCGGACATCCGCTTCGGCCGCCGCCGTCTTGCGGTTGTTGGGCGACGTCGACATGTTGTTGGCTACCATCCTCGTCGTCAACAATCTGGTCAATATCTGCATCACCATCCTCACGGCCAGTATCGTCGATGCGTTGTTCGCGTTCGCTCATTTCGAGTTTTTGTTCAAGACGGTCTTCGTTACTTTCTTGCTCTTGTTTTTCGGGGAGGTGTTGCCGAAGGTCTTGGCCCAGACTCTTCCCGTGCGCTTCGCTTCGTTCGTCGCAAGACCTTTGGTCGCCTTGCGGTGGTTGTTCTATCCCTTGTCTTATGTCCTCGTCAGAACCAGCAGCCGCATCAGCGAGAAGGCGGCCCATCGGAGCGAGATTTCGCTCGACGAGCTGGCCGATGCCGTCGATATGACGCAGACTTCGAATCCCGGCGAGCACGTCATGTTGTCGGGTATCGTCAACTTCGTCAATACCGAGGTGCAGGAGATCATGAAGCCGCGCGTCGACATCACGGCGCTCGAACTGACCGACGATTACGAGACGGTCAAGCGGACGATCATCACGTCGGGTTTTTCGCGTATTCCCGTCTTCGAGGAGGATATCGACAACATCCGGGGTACGCTCTACGTCAAGGATCTCTTGCCCCATATCAACTGCGGCAACGAGTTCGGATGGCAGCGGTTGATCCGGCGGCCTTACTTCGTCCCCGAGCATAAGAAGATCAACGATCTGTTGGGCGATTTCCAGACCAACAAGGTGCATATGGCGATCGTCGTCGACGAGTACGGGTCTACGTTGGGCCTGGTCTCTCTGGAGGATATCATCGAGGAGATCGTCGGCGAGATTTCCGACGAGTCCGACGGCGACGAGCGTTTCTTCACGCGGCTCAGCGCCCGAAGTTACCTCTTCGACGGCAAAACCCACATCGGCGACTTCGAGCGCGTCTTGTCGCTCGACGAGGAGACTTTTTCCGACGTGAAGGGCGAGGCCGAAACGTTGGCCGGTCTGATGCTCGAGCTCAAGCGCGACTTTCCGCAGAAGGGCGACGTCTTCACTTCCCACGACATCCGCTTCACCATCAAGGAGACCGATGCCCATCGCATCGGAAAGATCCGCGTCGATTTAAAATAGGATGTTGCGCCTTCTCATCTCCCGCCCCCTTTCCGATTCCGAACTCGTTCCGTGGGTCGCTCCCCAGGAGTCGGTTGCCGCCAGTCGTTTCGCGCCCGCCCGGCGTTCCGAGTGGCTCTCTTGGCGGGCTCTGGTGCGGCAGACTCTGGGCTCCGATTCTCTGACTTTTTCTTACAATTCGTTCGGCGCTCCCTTGATCGACGGGTCGCCTCTCTGCCTCTCCGTGTCGCATTGTCGGGGCAGTATCGTCGTCGCGCTCTCCGATGTTCCTTGCGCCGTCGACATCGAAACCCTCGACCGGCCTTTTTCCCGGCTCGCCTCCCGTTACCTCGCTCCCGACGAGGCGCTTCTCTCCGATTCGCCCCTTTGGCCGGCCGTCGCTTGGTGCGCCAAGGAGTGCTTGTATAAGTTCTCCGGACTCCAGGGGCTCGATTTCCTCCATGATTTGTCCATCCGACACGTCGACTTCAATACCCGGACGCTTTCCGCATGCGTCCTCGGCGCCGATCCCGTTCTCACGCTTCGCTTCTTCTTCCTCGCCGGCCGCGTCATCGTTTTTTCGTCTTAGTTATGGAGATCGCTTCGCCTCGTTTGCCGGAGGATTCCGTCTCCATTGCCGATCCCGCGCTTCTCGCCGGAAGCGAGACGGTCGTTGATTCCGTTTTTCGCGGGGCTTTCTTTGCAGGGCTCAGCCGCGAGCACTTTTCCGTCGAGCATACTATCTTCGCCGCGTGTCGGTTTTCCGGCGTCCGCTTGCATCAGGTTCACTTCTCCGACGTCTTGTTCCGCAACTGCGATTTTTCCAATGCCGACTTGCGCGGTTGTTCGTTCCAGCGGGTACAGTTCTTCGATTGCAAGTTCACCGGCGCCGACTTCTCCGAGGGCGTCTTCGGCTTCGTCTCTTTCTCGCGGTGCCAGGGCGAGTTCGCAGGATTCGCTGCCGCCCGGTTCCGCCGGGCGCGGTTCGAGGAGTGCATCTTGCGGAGCGCCGTGTTGAGCGATTGCCGCTTCGAGCAGACGGTCTTCTCTGCCTGCGACTTCACCCTCGCCGAGTTCTTCGGTTCCCGGTTGTCGGGTATTTCGTTGGCCGATTGCGAGATCCGGGGTGCCCGGTTCCAAGAGGTCGGTTCTTTCGAGCTGCGCGGGGCCCGCATCTCCCGGGCCCAGGCCCTCGATCTCGTCAGACTCCTCGGCGTCGAGTTCGAGGACGAAACATAAAAAAGCCCGGAACTTCGGTAAGTTCCGGACTCTTTTCGGTCGGTAGAGGGCGCCTCCTTCTTTATTTCAGCCCCAGTTTCTTGGCGATCGTCTTGGGCAGCGCTTTTTTGTTGACCATGATGTCCGTCGTCTTGTACTCCACGAAGGGTCGCGAGAAGTAGTAGTAGCCGCCATAGGGAGGCAGGCTGTCCCACGAGTTCAGTACTTTGTAGTACGCGTTGCCGGTTTGATCTTGCGCCGTGCCTACGATCACCATGCCGTGGTCGTCCGTCGTCTCGTAGTTGTCGAACGCTTCTTGACGCATCTCTTGCGTGATCTTGCGTTCTTTGCCCGGTTTGTCGAATTTGTAGAGCGCCGCTTCTTTTTCGCGTTCGGTCAGCTTGCCCCAGCGTTCGGCTTCGGTACCGCTCATGCCGTCCAGGTCGGCTTCCGGGATGATGCCGAGGGCTCCCGTGCGGCTGAATCCCTTTTCGCTCACGTCGGTTCCCCACGCTACAGGGTAGCCGTTTTCCAGCGCATGGTCGATGACGGCCATCATTTCGTCGAGCGGGAGGTTGTATACCGCGCCCCACATCCAGTTGTCGGGGACTTCAAGGATGAAGGTCTCATAGAACGGATGGTGGGTGAACGAGGTAATGTCTATGTAGTCGTCCATGTCGATGGGCAGCGACTCCGCGAAGGTCGCAGGCGTGTATTCTTTGCCTTCGTAGCGGAAGGTCTCGGGCATCGGGCCGAAGTATTCGTCCAGCAGGGCGTTGAATCCGCGTTTCCACGCCGTCGAGAGGGCTTTTCCCGTCCGGTCTCCGGCCGTGATTACGGCATCAAGATAGGCTTTGAGCACCGGCGTCAGTTCATGGAAGTCGGGTTTGTCGGTGCCATAGTTCAGCCCAGGGTAGGCTTCGAAGGGTACGATTCCGTATTTCTTGATTCCTTCCGTTACATCGTGGGCCGCTCCGCCTTCGGCGAAGGTCAGTTCGCCGTGCATGCGGACATATTTCTCGGCTTTTTCCATGAACGTGTGGCGTACGATCCACATCTCCGAGAGGTGTACCGGTTCGCCGCCCGCCCGCAGGATCTCGCCTTCCAGGAAGGAGAGGGTCGAGAAGCACCAGCACGTGCCGCTGCGGTTTTGGTTCTTGACGGGGGTCATTTCGACACTCTTTCCGTCGGTGAATCGGTAGCCTTCGGGTTCCGTCGTTTCGGGGTTCTGGGCTGCAGCGCTCAGCAGCGCGCCTGCGGCCAGCAGGGTGAGCAGGAGGTTTTTCATCGTCAGTGGTTTTGATTTGTGTGCCATTTCGTTTCTCGTTTTGTTCCGCCGGGCGCCGCCGCGTCTCGTCCGCATGCGTTCCTGCCGCTTCCGTTTCTGCGTCCGTTCCTGCCGCTTCCGCCGCTTCCGCCGCGTCTCGTCCGCATGCGTTCTGCCGCTTCCGCGTCTCATCTGCGTCCGTTTCTGCGTCCGTTCCTGCCGCGTCCGCCGCTTTTCTCGTCCGCATGCCGTTCGCCGCTTCTGCCGCGTCTCGTCCGCGTCCGGTCTTCGCCGCGACTGCTCGTCGGATGGTTTTGCCCTCTCAGAACGAAACGGGGCGCCGGTTTATTGTCGGCTGCGGGCTCGGGGGCTTATTTTTTCGCGTTGGCCACAATGCCCAGACAGTCGTCCAGCGTCAGTTTTTCGGGTTCGGTGCCTTTCGGAAGCCGGTAGTTTTTGCCTTTGTAGGCTATGTAGGCTCCGTATCGGCCGTTGCGCACCAGCATGTCGGGGTCTTCCGGGAAGCTCTTCAGGGGCATGTGGGCCGTCGCGGCCGCTTCTTTGTGGGCCCGGATCACTTCTACGGCCCGGTCGTACGTGATCGTGTAGGGGTCGTCGGTCTTGGCCAGCGAGGCGAACGACTTGCCATAGCGGACGTAGGCTCCGTATTTGCCTATTCCGACCGCCACTTCTTCGCCGTCCAGTTCGCCCAGCATGCGGGGCAGGGCAAAAAGTTCCAGCGCTTCTTCCAGGGTGATCGATTCGATCAGCTGGCCTTTCTTCAGCGAGGCGAAGCGGCTCTTTTCGCCTTCGGCTCCTTCGATCTCCACCATCGGGCCGTAGCGGCCGATGCGGGCTTTCACCGCCCGGCCCGTCTTCGGGTCAGCGCCCAGTACGCGGCCTTGATTCTTCTTGTCGGTCTGTTGTTCGATGGCCGTGTCCACCATCTTGTGAAAGGGTTCGTAGAAGTCGCCGATCATCTTGTTCCACGTGATGTCTCCTTCGGCCACCCGGTCGAATTCTTTCTCTACGTTGGCCGTAAAATTATAGTCGATGATCGGGCCGAACTGCGCTTCAAGATAGTCGTTCACCACCATGCCGATGTCCGTCGGCGAAAGACGGTTCTTCTCTTTGCCGACATTTTCGGTCTGAGTCTTGGTCGTTATCTTTCCGTTCGCAAGCGTCAGTTGGGCGTAGCTGCGTTTTTGGCCTTCCTTGTTTTGCTTCACTACGTAGCCTCGGTTGATGATCGTCGAGATCGTCGGGGCGTAGGTCGACGGGCGGCCTATGCCCAGTTCTTCCAGCCGCTTGACCAGCGAGGCTTCATTGTAGCGCGCCGGGGCTTGCGTGAAGCGTTCCGTCGCCGTGATGCCGGTTGCTTCAAGCCGGTCTCCTTCGGCCATGCGGGGCAGCAGTCCTTCGCCGCTTTCCGGCGTCGCGTCGTCGTCCGTCGATTCCGAGTAGAGACGCAGGAATCCGTCGAACTGCACTACTTCGCCCGTGGCTACGAATTGCAGGGGCGATCCTTGCATGTCGATGGTTACCGTCGTGCGGCTCAGTTCCGCGCAGACCATCTGCGAGGCTACCGTGCGTTTCCAGATCAGTTCATAGAGACGTCTCTCGGCCGGCGTTCCTTCGATTTTTTGGCGGTCGATGTAGGAGGGGCGTATCGCTTCGTGGGCTTCTTGGGCTCCTTTGGTCTTGGTCTTGTAGTTGAACCAGCGGGAGTATTTCTCACCGAATTGCCGGGTGATCTCTTCCTTGCATTGGGTCAGGGCTTGTTGCGAAAGGTTCACCGAGTCGGTACGCATGTAGGTTATCAGACCTTGTTCATAGAGGTGCTGGGCCACCGACATCGTCTGCGAGACGGACATGCCCAGCTTGCGGCTCGCTTCTTGTTGGAGCGTCGAGGTCGTGAACGGGGGCGCCGGGTAGCGTTGGGCCGGTTTTTCTTCCGCTTTGGCTACCGTGAATTCCGCTCCCGTCGCCGTGCGCAGGAATTCTTCGGCTTCGGCTTGCGTGTCGAATCGCGACGACAGTTCCGCCTTGAACAGCGTCTTTTCGGGGTCGTCCGCCGCATGGAACTGGGCCACTACCCGGAAATAGGGCTTCGACTTGAAGGCGATGATTTCGCGTTCGCGTTCCACGATCAGCCGCACGGCCACCGATTGTACGCGGCCTGCCGAGAGCGACGGCCGTACTTTCTTCCACAGCACCGGCGAGAGTTCGAATCCCACCAGCCGATCCAGAATGCGGCGCGCTTGTTGGGCGTTCACCAGATCCATGTTCACCGTGCGGGGGTTCTCGATGGCTTCGAGGATCGCACGTTTGGTGATTTCATGAAAGACGATTCGTTTCGTCTTCTCTACCGGGAGTCCCAACACTTCGGTCAGGTGCCATGCGATGGCTTCTCCTTCGCGGTCTTCATCGGACGCCAGCCAGACGGTCTTGCTTTTGGCCAGACGGGCCAGTTCGTCCACCACCTTCTTCTTGTCGCCCGGGATTTCGTATATCGGGGCGAATCCTTCGGCTATGTGGATTCCAAGATCTTTCTTCGAGAGGTCTCGGATGTGTCCGAAGCTCGACTTGACAATGAAGTCTTTGCCGAGGAACTTCTCGATGGTTTTCGCTTTGGCGGGAGACTCTACGATGACTAAATTTTCCTGCATGGCGTTGATGATATGGCTTTTCAGAAATGCGAAAACCTAAGTGCTCGACTTAGGTTCGCCTTCGCGGTGTGTCGTTTCGGTTATTTTATCAGGTTGTACATCAGTTCGAACCGGATCGGCGCCGTGTTTTGCACCGGGTCTTCTTCTGCGGAGGTCATGCCTTGCAGCACGCAGAACGTCGGGTCGTAGAGCCCGTAGGCTTCGGGGGCAGCATAGATGGTTCGGTTCTTCACGTTTTCGATTTGCAGGTCGCGGCCTTCGGCTGTGGCTGCATCCCGTTCTTTTACATAGTTGTTCCACAGCGTCTGCATGTATCCCGTGATGTCCATCATGTAGCAGCCGCGGCTGCGGTTCACGTAGCCGTCGTAGGCCAGCGTCAGACTGTTTTGTTTTTCGTAGGCGTAGGCATAGTCCGGAATGGCGGTCAGCAGTTTGTAGTCGGTGTAAAGACCGATGCGTGCCGGCGCCGCGTCCATCTCGAAGATCAGGCGCTGGGAGCCCAGCGGGTCGATCTTTTCCCAGTCGTAGTCGCTGCCGTTGAAGTAGATCTGCATGCGGGCTTGGCTGAATGCCAGCGTCGTGTAGTTTTGGCCTTCGGCGTTGGCCGCCGCGATCTCCGCTTCCAGTTCCGCGAAGAATTCTCGCGTGAAGGTCAGTTCGGTAACTACGCCGCCCAGACCTTCCACGATCACCCGGTTGT
>JAIDKM010000087.1 GCA_029051915.1 Alistipes sp.
ATCTCCAGCGACGAGGTGTCGAGCCCCAGGATCGAAGCGATCGTCGTGCGGATCGGCTCGACCAGCTCGGCCTGCTCGCCCAGGATCACCGTGTTGAGCGCCACCTCGTACTCGTGGAGGATGCGGTCGGCGTTGAATCCGCCTGAGTAGTCGAGGCCGCTCAGCGTCCGGAACCACGAATGCGCCACGACGATGTCGCCCACGGCCTGTTCGTGCAGCGCCTGCCAGTCGCCTTCGTTCTGCGAGGCGATCGGGATGAAGCGCGAATTGTCGTTCTCGCTTCCCTCGCGGATCACGAACATCACCTGTCCGGGATTGCCGGCGAACTTCTGTTCGGCCAGCCGCATGATCTTCTCGGCTTCCTCCTCGCTGTCCACGGCCGAGTCGAGCAGCAGCACGCCCGAGAGCTGGAACGAGTTGTCGAGCCGCGAGATATTCCAGCGGTCGGTCTTGTAAGCGATGGCCGAGACGCCGAATCCGGCGATGTAGGGCGGTACGCCGTAGTGGGTGAACATGGGCTCGTAGTCCTTGTAGTGGATCATCGCGCGCAGCGTCCCGTCGGGCTGTTCTTCGAATATAGGATAGAGCGGCAGCGTCTGTGCCTCGGCGGCGTTGAAGGCCGTCCAGTCGTGGTGCAGGAGGATATGCTGCTCGTCGCGGGCTACGCGGCAGCGCGAGGCATCCTGATGGTAGAGCGCCAGAAAGGAGTGCCGGGCGTCGGTTACGATCTCCAGAAAGGCATTGCCGAAGAGCGCCTTGTCGAAGGCGAGCTTGTTGAGGAGCTGCCGCAGCGACTCGTTGCGGGGATTCACCCGGTCGATGAAGGCTTTCAGACGGGGTTGCGCCGCTTCGTCGCAGACGAATCCTTTGCCCGAGATGTAGTCGGCCTTGTCGTTGATGATGCGGCGGTGGGTGGTCGAGCGGCGGGCCATGAGCGCCAGTGCGCAGGGAAAGAGGTTGTCGTCGCCCCAGCGCCAGAATTTGTCGCTCTGGACCGTGCCGGCGCCCAGCGTGATGTAGGGATCGGTGCGTGCCGTAACGCCGACGGTGGTTCTGTGTTTGTTTTCGTTGTGCATGGTCGGATGGTTTTTCGGATGCGGAACCGCCCGCAGACTCCGGTGAAAGGGCCTGCGGGCGGAGCGGGCCTAAGCCCGGTAGGCGTAGGCCAGCAGATCTTCGTCGAGGATGTCGCAGCCGGCCATGAAGAGGGCGCGCTGGCGGTTCTCCATCTCGTCGGGGTTGTACCACATGCGCACCTCGTTGCCGGGGAAGTCGGCCGTGTTGACGGCCAGCACCAGGTTGCGGCGGTCGGTGAGCAGGCAGAACGACTTGTGGAACGACGTGTCGGCCAGGTAGTTGTTCAGTCGCACGTCGACGACCGGAATGCCGTGGTAGGCCAGGCTCTGGCGGCCGTTCACTTCATCGACATAGGCGGTGTCGGCGCCCTTCGAGTCGAGATACTTCTCGTAGAGGAAGTAGAGATCCGACGTAACGAAGAAAGCCAACTGCCCCTCGGCTTTCGCATCCCGTACCCGCGAATCGGCATTCTTCCACAGGGCGTCGAAGATCTCGATGACGGCCGAAAGCTCGTTGAGGCTCGACTGCTGGTAGGGCAGCGTGTAGAACGTTTCGGCGATCAGACACTCGGTGAGGGTCTTCAGAAAACCGTCGAAGGTGTTGTAGCCTTTCGTCGAATCGGTGTTGCCCACCCACATCGTGGCGCGGATGCTCTCGGCGACGGACTGGCGGAAAAGAGCCGTTTCGGCCTCTTCGAGCTCGGTTCCCGTGAGGTCGTCCATGTTGACGTCCGCACGCGAGGCGATCTTTTCGTAGACCAGCGAGAAGTAGTCGGCGGCCGAGAAGCCCAGCTCGGCCTTCACGCGGTTCAGCGCGATGGTTTTCTGGTATTTGTGCGATGCGGTGCCGCCCGTCCAGCCCTTGCCGGTGTGTTTCTGGAGGATGTCGGCCTGGCCGTCCCAGATCTGGACGGTCGTCGGCACGGGCATGTTGTAGAGAACCCGTACGCCTAACTCCTGGGCCGACGGCCCGGTCAGAAAGGGTCGGAAAAAGATGGTGTCGAGCTCGGCACCCGTGTACTGTTTGGCATTTTCGAGGAAACTCATGATAGCTAAGAATTAAAGATGAAAAATCGGGAATTGAAACGTAGGTTCGGAGCGGCGTCTATTTTCGGAACATCCGTGCGTCTTCGGCGTAGGCCCGCTGGTTGGCCGAGCGGAGCGTCTCGTTGCAGGAGGGGTCTTCGCAGGCCCGTGTGCGGGTCGGTGCCGCCCGCAGGAAAGCCTCCTCGGCCGCCACGGCCGACTGCCGTCGGAGAGGCGTCTCGTCGTCGCCGAAGTGGAAGATGTTGCGGTCTTGGGCCGTGGGAATCGCTTGCCGGGAGTGCCCGATGCCGAGACGGGTCAGCAGCCGTTTCCAGCCGCGGGCTTCGTTCCGGGGTTGTTCCGGTGCCGGCTGCTCGGCCGCGGGTTGTTCCGGTGCGTCGATGATCGCGTCGGCCAGACCCGCGGCGATCGTCTCTTCGGGCGAGAGCCAGCGGCCGCTGCCGTTGTTTTCGGCCATGAGGGCCTCGAACTCCTCGGCGCTGCGGCCTGCCCGTGCGGCGTAGATCTCCGCCAGCCGGCGGTCGGTCTGGATCAGCAGGTCGGCCTTGCCGCTCAGCTCCGCGGCGTTGCCTTCGGTGGCGCAGACCGAGCGGTGGATCAGATAGAGGGCATTGGCCGAGATTTCGCGGTGTCCCTCGCTGGCGGCCTGGGCGATGATCGTGGCGGCCGAAGCCGTGTAGCCGTAGCAGCGGGTGGTGATCCGACCTTGCAGACTGCGCAAGGCGTCGTGGATCAGCAGGGCGTCGTTTACATCGCCGCCCGTCGAGCGGATGTCGACCATCACTTCCGGGGCGTCGATCTCGGCGATGAGCCGAACGGCTTCGCGGAACTTGTCGTAGGTGGCGACCCGTTGTTCGGGATGATCGAACTGCCACTCTTCGGGTACGCCGATCGTTCCTTCGATGTCGATGTGGCAGACGTCGGCGCTGTTGCGGATTTGGATGTTGGGTTGCATGCGAATAGGGGTAAAAGTGAAACGTGCAGGGTGGGCTTGGTCGGGCGGCGGCCCGGTCGGGTTTCCGTCGGAGAGGATGGTGGAGGGGCGGAAGAACCCGGTCGTCAGTCCTCCGGCAGCCGCGTGAAAGTGCAGCGGGTCGAGGCTTTCTCCGGATCGTAGCTCTCTATGGTGTGGAGCGTGGCCCGCACCGTGTCGCCGCCCGTGTCGAGGAGAAATGCCGAGCGGATGTCCGGGGCTCCCGTCCCGGGAGCGAGCAGGGCTGCGAATTCGTGGGGCGCCAGCCGGAGCGAGAGGGTGATCCGCTCGCGGGTCGCTTCCTGTGCGGTCTGCCGATCGTAGTAGCGGTGCAGTCCGACGGCTCCGTCGCGGTCTTCGAAGCAGAGCGTGAAAGGTTCGACCGAATCGTCGCCGGCGAAGTGGAACGCCGCCAGCGGGTAAGCCGCTTCGTGAGAGGGATAGCCCCAGCGTTCGCCTTCGGGCAGTGGGTGCATGCCCGTGTAGCGGACGATGCGGGGCGTGAAGTCGGTGCCGTCCTGTGCGGCCGCATCCCGGTCGCCGACTTGCAGGAGTTGTGCCGAGGGGGCGTTGCCGTAGTGCCCCGTGCTGTTGAGCGTCGGGCAGAAAAGCGGATTGCGAAGGGTCTCCTCGCCCATCTTCGCACCGTAGGACTCGGTGCGGACGCTCCAGACACCGAGTTCGGTGTCGTGTTCCGTTTCGTAGCGGGTTACCGCTCCGTCGCCCTCCTGGTAGCGCCAGGTGCGGAGCTCGTGGATCCGAGGGGCCAGGTCTTCCAGGATGACTGGCTCCGAGAAGTCGCTTTTCGTCCGCCAGTCGGCTTCGGTGCCGGCTCCGTAGAAATCGTCGGCCGGTTCGATGAAGACGCGGCGGGTCGCTTCCTCGGTGTAGAAGCGCAGGTTGAAGAGGTGGGCGATCGCTTTCAGGAGCTCCGATTGGCGGATGCGGTGCTGGGCGACGTCGGCGAACCGGATCGTCGAGCCGTATCCCGGACTGGAGAGAAACCGCGGCTGCAGCGAACACTCCTTGTGCAGAATGAGCGACATGCCGGCCTCCGCGCCGAAGAAGTGGATGGCGTAGAAGTACTTCGGCGACGAAGGCGAAACCTCCTCCGCGGCGGTGCGTACCCGCAGCTCGACGGTCGTCTGCCCCGTCTCGTCGACGTAGCCGTCGTAGAGGGCCCAGTCGCCCGGGTAGCGGATCCAGCCGCTGCCGCTGCGGATCCACAGCACCGGGTTTGCCGGAGTTCCGGAAGCCGGCGTGGCAACCGCTGCCGAGCGGGCCGCGAACGTCGTCCAGAGAGTGCCTGCCGCACCGTCGAGCGTGTAGGTCAGCCGGTACTGGCTGCCGGCGGTGTGGTCGAAGACGATCGCCCGGTAGGCGTAGTTGGCCCGGATCGTCGGGCGGCGATCCTGATAGCGGTTGGCCAGCGTGAAGCGCAGTTCCGATCCCGGCCCGAGGTAGACCGAGTCGAATCCCCGCAGCTGCGTGCGGCTCAGAATCCGGTGGTCGGTGGTGTACTTCAGATAGTATTCGAATCCCACGCTGACCGTGGTTGCAGGCACGAAGCGGATCATGCCGTTCTCCATGCCGAACGCACCGCCGTTGTTGCAGAGTTCGGGAATCGATTCCCCGTCGGCATCCAGCGTCTGGGGCGTCGCCGTGTCGACGATGTTGCCTACCGTATGTACCGAGGCTTTGGGGTCGGCATAGACCCATCCCGCCGGGCTCGCCGTCGCTGTCGCCGGGGCCAGTCGCCGGGCGTAGAAACCCATGCGCGCCATCGCTGCAGTCGTGTCGCGCGACGAATAGGCGCCGCTCATGTAGAGTTGCCGGAAAAACGGGGTTTGCAGGAACTCGCTCTCGATCCGGTAGCCGGCCTCTTCGAAGATCCTTTCGACGAGCGTGGCGATGTGCAGGAACGGGTGATAGTCGTCCACGGTGAGCAGTCGTTCGGCCGTCAGCAGATCCTGCGAGCTGTTGATCTGCGGGTATTCGTCCCGGTGGATCGGGAAGAACTTGACGGGCGAGGAGTCGCTCCAGCTTTTGCGGATCGTGTCGGGCGAGAGCGTTTCGCGGTAGGCTACGTCCAGCGTGTTGAACATCCGGCGGGCGGCCTGCTCGGCCCAGCCGGCTCCGCCGTCGCGGATTTCGAGGGTGAATCCTTCGTCCGAAGCCGTCAGCAGACGGGCCGTTCCCTCAAGCAGGACGCTTCCTTCGGCCGAGAGCTTGGCCGAATGCGGTGCCGCGTTGAACCGGCTGCCGGTGTGCGGGTCGCGCGGATTGCCGAGCAGGATGCCGTTGCGGGGTGTGGACGGGATCGCGATCCGCATCGAACGCCCCTCGCGGCAGGCGTTGACGTCGGCGATTCGGGCGGCCGAATAACCTGGGACGGAGCAGGCCGCCGTGCCGAGGTCGCAGGGCTGGCCGTCGATCAGAAGCTGTGGGGTTATTTCCATGATACGAAGCTCTCTTCTTGCGGTTGGATCTCGATTTCCAGCAGGCTCAGTACGCCGTGCCGATGGATGACGGCCCGGTCGGTCGTTACGTCGACCGGGATGTACCGTTCGTCGTCCGCCAGCCAGACCTCGGGCGATGCGACGATTTCCGCCAGCGATTCCAGCATCTCCCGCGTCTCGTAGGCCGAACGGAGCCGCATGCGCCGTCCTGCGGCGACGGCGACTGTCGAACGCCCTTCAACTCCGCGGATCCGGGATTTCGAGACTTCGACCGCTGTTTCGGTCTCGATGGGAAAGGTGTAGTGCTCGATCGATCCGGCATGGCTGCGCCAGGCGATCCGGCGGGCCCCCTGCGGCACAGGAACGACCGTATACTCGACCTTGCCGCCCGAGCGGGCTTCGACGGTGATGCGTTCCGCTCCGGGGAAGTCGTCCGCATTGATCCGGAAAGGATTGACGAACGAATTGAAGGTGTTGTAGGCATGCCGTTTCTCGCCGTCGGGGCCTTCGGCCGTGATCGTGATCCAGGGAGTCTCGTCCGAGAGCAGGGTCAGCTCGTCCTGCTGACCGGGGGCGATGAGCCGTTGCAGCGGCATCGTGGTGATGAACGACGGCACCGTCGCCTCCTCGGTTCCGGCATAGAAGATACTTGCCTCCGAGACGATCGGATTGTCGGGGTCGTCGGTCGGAAAAGCCGTCGCGATCACGGTACGGCAGCGATCCTCCATTGCGACGAATCCCGAAGCCCGGGATCTTTTCGGCAAAAAACGCATGTGGCGCCGGACGATCGGAGCAGCATCGAACAGAGCCTCGGCAACCTCGGCGAACCGTCCGGTGCCCAACAGTTCGCCGCTCTGCGAATCCGTCAGCCGGATGTCGATCGTCTGCGTCCGGTCGCTCGCGATCCGGTATTCGGCCCGTTGTCCCGCCGGAACCAGCCGGCCGGGGGTGGTTTTGAAAGATAACATAGGGTGGTGGTGGATGAATGGTGAAAATCGAGGGGCGATCGTTCCGCCGGAGCGCGAAATCGTTCGGACGGGCATACGTTGTGCCGCAGCGGTTCCTGCTTCGCTGCAGAGCACAGGTCTCTCCGTCGGGTGCCGCAGGGATTGCGTTTTGCCGTTCCGCAAGGGGCGGAACACGCGGGATATTGTTGATAATTGGTTGAAAGATTGTCAATAAGTATTGACAGCAATTCTTAATCGATTGAGAACCAATCTTAAGAAATTGTCGATAATGTGTCGGCCGACCGGCAGTTTCTGTTGAATCGCTGTGCAAATATAGTTCGGGCCCCTGCCCCTTGTCAAGTTTTCGGGCCGTTTTTTGTCGACTTTGTGTAAAAAACTACCGATTTTTGTATAACTTTGCACCGTAAACCAACTCGATTATTCCATATGGACGATGGTCATAGTTCCGCGTATAGTCGCCGTGTTGCGCTTCGGTGCGACGCCGTGCATCTATGGTGCGAAGCGTGCAGGGAGGTCTGATCTGCGCGCCGACCGTTCGTCGTCCTTTTTCTTCCGTATAATCCGTCGTTTTGCTGCCTTGCGACCCCTTGCCGGTCGCAGTGCGACCGTCGTGTCGTGCGACGGCTACGACCGGATTTTCGACTGCCAGAAGCGGCAGGCGCTTCGGAAATTCTGGAACTCGGGCCTTCGGGTGGCGCCGAGAGTCAATCCCGGCTGAAGAGGTCAGCGGGCGGATGCGCTCCGTCCCTTCCCGACGTCAACCGGATTTCAGAATTTTTCAAGCGAGCCATCACATGATTACCATTTACCTCAAGCAGTACAACAAGATCATCCGCAACGCCGACACCCGGCTGTTCGATGAACTGGGCTATGACGACATCCTGTGGATCGACATGTTGCTGCCGACCATCAAGGAGCAGAAGGCTGTCGAGAATTTCATGGAGATCAGCCTCCAGACCCGGCAGCAGGTCGAGGAGATCGAATCGACATCCAAATATTCCGAGAGCGAGAACGCCATCGTTTCCAACTCCAACTTCTTCGTACCCACGGGCGATTCGTTCCTTGTCGAGCCGGTTTCGTTCATCATCTCCAACGAGGGCGTGCTGGTTTCGGTGCGCAGTGCCGAGTCGCGGACGTTCCGCGAGACCGAGAAGCGGCTGCAGATGAACTACCGCAGCTATCCGACCGGCTATCATCTCTTCATTTCGCTGCTGGAGGTGCGCATCGACTTCGACGCCGACATGGTCGAACTGGTCTCCAAGCAGGTCGCCGCACTCTCAAAAGCGATCAACTCCGAAGACTCGATCGACAAGGAGGTGCTGCACCGCATCAGCGCCCTGCAGG
>JAIDKM010000088.1 GCA_029051915.1 Alistipes sp.
GTATCGGACTCGCCGCGCGTGAAGTTGGCCAGCAGACGCGACAGCAACATGACCTGCTCCTGGTAAACCGTTACGCCATAAGTATCCTTCAGGTACTTCTCCATGATGGGAATGTCGTAAACGATCGGACTGCGGCCGTGCTTGCGGGCAATGAAATCGGGAATATAATCCATGGGGCCCGGACGATAAAGGGCGTTCATCGCGATCAGATCCTCGAATGTCGTGGGCTGCAGCTCTCGCAGGTACTTTTGCATGCCCGCAGACTCGAACTGGAACGTTCCGATCGTGCGCCCTTCACCGTAGAGCCGGTAGGTCGCCGGGTCGTCGATGATCGAAAAGTCGTCGATATCAACTTTGATTCCTTTGGTCTGACGAATATTTTCGACGGCATCCTTGATGATCGAGAGGGTTTTCAACCCGAGGAAGTCCATCTTTATCAAGCCGGTATCCTCGATCACCGATCCCTCGTACTGCGTAACGAGCATCTTTTCGCCGGTCTCTTTGTCGTCGGCCGTCGCTACGGGAACCCAGTCGGTGATGTCGTCGCGGCAGATAATCGTACCGCAGGCGTGCACGCCCGTATTGCGAACATTGCCCTCCAGCATCTTCGCATAGCGGATCGTGTCGCGCAGAGTAGGGTTGTCCGACTGCTCGGCAGCCTTCAGCTCGGGTACGTAATCGATGGCGTTCTGCAGGTTGAGTTTCTTGTCGGGAATGCGATCCGGCACCAACTTGCAGAGACGGTCGGACTCGGCGAGCAATAGTTTCTGCACGCGGGCTACATCCTTGATCGCCAGCTTGGTAGCCATCGTACCGTAGGTAATGATGTGAGCCACCTTCTCCTTGCCGTATTTCTGCGTTACCCAGTTGAGCACGCGGCCGCGACCGTCGTCATCGAAATCGACATCGATATCGGGCAGCGAGATACGGTCGGGATTGAGGAATCGCTCGAACAGCAGGTCGTAGGCTATGGGATCGATCTGCGTGATTCCCAGACAGTAGGCCACGGCCGATCCGGCCGCCGAACCACGCCCGGGGCCCACTGAAACGTCAAGTTCCTCGCGTGCGGCACGAATAAAGTCCTGCACGATAAGGAAGTAGCCCGGGAAACCCATCGTTTTCATGACATGCAGCTCGAAGCGCAGGCGCTCCATCACTTCGTCCGACAGATTTTCGCCGTATCGTTTGCGGGCACCCTCCATCGTCAGCTTGGCCAGGTAGTCGGCTTCGAACTTGATGCGGTAGAGCTTGTCGTAACCGCCCAATTTGTCGATCTTCTTGCGTCCGTCCTCCTCGCTCATGACCACATTGCCGTTCTCGTCGCGCGTAAACTCGTCGAACAAATCCTGCTCCGTGATCCGGGAACGATACTCCTCCTCGGTGCCGAAATCGGCCGGAATCTCGAACGTCGGCATGATCGGCGCATGATCGATGGAGTAGAACTCCACCTGATTGCAGATATCCACCGTCGTAGCCATCGCTTCGGGATCGCTCTCACCGAATATTTCGGCCATTTCGGCCGTGGTCTTCAGCCACTCCTGCTTGGAGTAAAGCATGCGCTTGGGATCGTCGAGATCCTTGCCCGTGGAGAGGCAGATCAGTCGGTCGTGGGCCTCCGCATTGTCTTCGTCCACGAAATGCACGTCATTGGTGCAGACCATGCGGACATCATGTTTTTTTGCCAGCTCGCGCAGGTGCTTGTTAACCTCCAACTGCATAGGATAAGCCTCGTGATTGGCTCGTTCGACCGTCGCCTTGTGGAGTTGCAGCTCCAGATAGTAATCGTCGCCGAAAATGCTTTTGTGCCAGCGGATCGACTCCTCGGCTTTCTCCAGATCGCCGGCCGTAATGGCGCGCGGCACTTCGCCCGCCAGGCAGGCAGAGCAGCAGATCAACCCCTCGTGATACTTTTCGAGCTCCGTACGATCGGTACGCGGGCGCATGTAGAAGCCGTCCGTCCACGCTTTGGAGACGATTTTGGTAAGATTATGATATCCCTTAAGATTTTTGGCAAGCAGGATCAGGTGGTAGCCGCTCTGGTCGGGCTTGCCCTCTTTGTCCTGCAGACGCCGGCGTGCAACGTAGACCTCGCAGCCGATGATCGGCTTGAAATCGGGTGTCGCTTCGAGCCCTGCGATCTTCTCCCGGCCGACCGCAGGATCGAATCCGAACTCCTTGCGCATGCTTTCGAGATCGTCGACCACCAGTTTCGCCCGGGCGTAATTCTCGGCATCTTCCGGAGAATCGTTCTTCCGGCGTTCCAGCACGATCAGGGCATCGCGCTGCTCGGCGACATGGATCGCAAGATCGGGAACTTCCCGAAGCAACTTTTCGAGCGAGGCGAGCAGTCCTTTCAGTTTTTTGATCTTGTCGTGTTTCTTGCCGTTCTGCTTGCAGACATAGTTGTAGAACTCCTTGATACCGAACATGTCGCCGTGATCGGTTACGGCGATACCGGGCTGTCCGTCGGCCATCGCCTTGTCCACAAGCCGGGGAATGCTGGCCTGACCGTCAAGAATCGAGTATTGGGTATGTACGTGCAGATGGACGAACTGAGACATGTAGGCGAAATTTTTGCTTTGGCAAATATAACGAAATTTATACGTAAAAACCCGGCAGGACTCTTGCAAGTTATCAACAAAATAATATCCGAACCTATGGAAAACGAAACACTGGTCGTCGTAGCGGAATACAATTCCGAGACCGAAGCAGAAATAGCCAGAACGTTGCTCGACGATGCGGGGATCGACTCGACGATCCGCAACGAATACATGTCGGCGATCTATCCCGTCGGAGCCATGCCGGCACAGCTGGTCGTCTCCTCCGATGTCGCCGAAAGGGCCCGGGAGATCCTGTTCCCCACCAAAAACCGGAAGTGAAAGGCCGAAGCCTCTCACTCCCGGTTACCGTACCTGCTCCGGCCGTCTCGCGGATCGGACACTTATTCCGCCGATTCGTTGATGTAGTTGATCCGCACTTCATAAGGCGTGCGCTGCGCCACGCCGTCGACCTTGCGGG
>JAIDKM010000089.1 GCA_029051915.1 Alistipes sp.
TTCGCCGATACGATCGACCGCACGCTCACCCCGATGGGCGGGCGGCTGCTCAAGCGGTGGATCGCCATGCCGATCAAAAATCCGCTGCAGATCAACGAGCGGCTCGACATTGTGGAGTTCTTCACCCGCCATGCCGAGTTCAGCGAAAGCGTCCGCGAGCAGGTAACCTTGATCGGCGATCTGGAACGCATCGCTTCGCGTATAGCCGCAGGCAAGGTAACGCCGCGCGAACTGGTGCAGCTGAAGAATTCGCTGTCGGCCATCGAAGCGCTCAAAAAGGAGTTGGACGGTAGCGACAATGCACGGATGAAGCAGCTGGCCGGGGAACTCGATCCGCTGACAGCCGTCCGCGATCGCATAGCGCTCGAAATCTACCCTGACCCGCAGAACAATCAGATACAGAAAGGCGGCGTGATTGCCGACGGAGTGGACGCCGAACTCGACGATCTTCGCAAAATCGCTCTGCACGGCAAAGACTATCTGTTGCAGATTCAGCAGCGCGAGAGCGAGGCGACCGGCATTCCATCGCTCAAACTGAGCTACAACAACGTTTTCGGATACTATATAGAGGTTCGCAATACCCACAAGGAGAAAGTTCCCGAAACGTGGATCCGCAAGCAGACGCTGGCCAACGCGGAGCGTTACATCACCAGTGAGTTGAAAGAGTACGAAGAGAAGATCCTCGGTGCCGAAGAGAAGATGCTCGTGCTCGAACAACGTATCTACAACGAGCTGATGGAGTTCATCCGCACAACGCTCAAGGTGCTGCAGCTGAGCGCTTCGGCCGTCGCCCGCATCGACTGCCTGCAGTCGTTCGCCCGCATTGCCTGCGAACACCGCTATGTACGGCCCGTGCTCGACGAGGGCAAACGCATCGAGATCATTCAGGGCCGCCATCCGGTGATCGAAACGACGATGCCCGTAGGCGAGGAGTATATCCCCAACGACATCATGCTTGATGACAAGGAGCAGCAGATCGTCATGATCACGGGCCCCAATATGTCGGGTAAATCGGCTCTGCTGCGGCAGACGGCATTGATTATCCTCATGGCGCAGATCGGTTCTTTCGTGCCGGCTAAGTCGGCCCATATCGGGGTAGTAGACAAGATTTTTACTCGTGTAGGCGCATCGGACAACATCTCGCAGGGAGAGTCGACTTTCATGGTCGAAATGCTCGAATCGGCCAGCATTCTCAACAACATCTCCGATCGCAGCATCGTGCTGCTCGACGAAATCGGCCGCGGTACGAGTACTTACGACGGTATCTCGATCGCATGGGCAATGGTCGAGTATCTGCACAACCACTCCACGGCTCATGCCAAGACGCTCTTCGCAACCCACTACCACGAACTCAACGAGATGGAGCAGATGTGTTCGCGCGTGAAGAATTACCATGTGGCCGTCAAGGAGATCGGCAACCAGATCGTCTTCCTGCGCAAGCTCGAGCGAGGCGGTACCGAGCATTCGTTCGGTATTCATGTCGCCCGCATGGCCGGCATGCCTACATCGGTGGTATCGCGGGCCAACGAGATTCTGCGCAACCTCGAACTGGTCTATGGCAACAACGAAATCGTTCCGAGCCGCAGTCTCAACAAGGAACGGAGCAGCCGAAAACCGTCGGCGCAGTCGGTGCGCGAGGCGGCCGAGAACAATTCGCAGAACATGCAGTTATCGATGTTCCAATTGGAAGATCCCGTGCTGGTACAGATCCGCGATCAGATCAAGGGGCTCGACCTCGATTCCCTCACGCCGATCGAAGCGCTCAACAAGCTGAACGAAATAAAGAAAATAACGGGTATCTGAACATAGTCGCCGCATTATTAATAAAAAAAGCCCGGATCGCTTGCGAGCATCCGGGCTTTTTTATGGAAGCAGGGTAGAGGTTTACCCTTTGATTAATGAACGAATGTTCTGAATAAGCATCTCCACGGCTACTGAATTGAAACCGCCCTCGGGAATGATGACGTCGGCATACTTCTTCGAGGGTTCGACGAACTCCTCGTGCATGGGTTTGACGGTCGATGTATATTGCGTGATAACCGACTGCATCGTACGTCCGCGCTCGCAAACGTCGCGCAAGATACGTCGAGCCAGCCGAATATCGGCATCGGTATCTACGAAGACCTTGATATCCATCAACTCGCGCAGCTCCTTGTTCTCGAAGATAAGGATGCCGTCGACGATGATGACTTTCGAAGGCTTGACACTCACCGTCTCGGGCTGGCGATCGTGATCGACGAACGAATAGACCGGATGTTCGATCGGCACATTCTCCTTGAGCGCCTTGATGTGATCGACCAGCATCTGCGTATCGAATGCCTGCGGATGGTCGTAGTTGAGCTTCGTCCGCTCCTCGTAGGTGAGTTCGGGGTGGGCCTTGTAGTAGTAATCGTGGCAGAGCGTTACCACGTCGTCGCCCACGAAAGCCTCTTGCAGACGCTTGACGAGCGTCGATTTTCCCGAGCCGGTTCCTCCAGCGACTCCGATTACCGTAACTTGCATGGCGTTAATAGTTTAATTCGGTTATATAAAGCAAAGGATTGCCCCGAAGGACAATCCTTTAACTGTTTTAAGCGTCGATATTCGCGTAATGAGCATTCTGCTCGATGAATTCGCGGCGGGGCGGCACGTCGTCGCCCATCAGCATCGAGAAAATACGATCCGCTTCGGCCGCATTCTCAATATTGACTTTGCGCAGGATACGTGTGTCAGGATTCATCGTCGTCTCCCACAACTGGTGGGCGTTCATTTCACCGAGACCTTTGTAACGCTGTACGTGCGTACCCTTTCCGAACTCTTCCGTAATGGCATCGCGCTCTTTCTCCGTCCAGCAATAACGTTCCTGCTTGCCTTTCTTGACGAGATAGAGCGGCGGGGTAGCGATATAGACATGACCGTTTTCGATCAGCTCCTTCATCTTGCGGAAGAAGAATGTCAGCATCAGCGTGGCGATATGCGAACCGTCGACGTCGGCATCGGTCATGATGATGATCTTGTCGTAACGCAACTTTTCAAGATTCAGCGCTTTGCTGTCCTCCTCCGTACCGATCGTTACGCCCAGTGCCGTGAACATGTTCTTGATCTCCTCGTTCTCCCACATGCGGTGCTCCTGCGCTTTCTCGATGTTGAGAATCTTACCGCGCAGCGGCATGATAGCCTGGAAATTGCGGTCGCGTCCAGATTTGGCTGTACCGCCGGCCGAATCACCCTCGACGAAGAAGATTTCGGCGATCGACCGGTCGCGACTCGAACAGTCGGCCAACTTGCCCGGAAGCCCTACGCCCGACAGCGGAGTCTTACGTTGCACGGCCTCGCGGGCCTTGCGGGCAGCATGACGGGCCGTAGCGGCCAGCACGACTTTCTGGACGATGGCTTTGGCATCTTTGGGATTCTCCTCCAGATAATGCCCCAGCGCCACGGTCATGGCCTGGTCGACGGCGGCCGAAACCTCGTCGTTGCCCAACTTGGTTTTAGTCTGTCCCTCGAACTGCGGTTCGGCGACCTTGACCGAGACGACGGCCGTAAGACCTTCGCGAAAGTCGTCGCCGCTGATGTCGAACTTGACTTTCGCGAGCATGCCCGAATCCTCGGCATATTTTTTCAGCGTGCGGGTCAGCGCGCGACGGAATCCCGTGAGATGCGTACCGCCCTCGATGGTGTTGATATTGTTCACGTAGGAGTGAACGTTCTCCGAATAGGAGTCGTTATATTGCATCGCAACCTCCACCGGCACGCCGTTTTTCTCGGTATCGAGGTAGATGATCGAGTCGATGATCGGCTCGCCGCGCGTCGCATCGAGATACTTGACGCACTCCTTGAGACCCTCCTCCGAGTAGAAATGATCCTCGCGGGTTTTGCCCTCCTCGTTCGGACGCTTGTCGTAGAGGTTGAGCTTGATTCCTTTATTGAGGAACGCCAGTTCGCGCAAGCGGTTGGCAAGAATGTCGTACTTGTAGACGGTGGTTTGCGTGAAGATCTCGCCGTCGGGTTTGAAAGTAACGATCGTACCGCGATCCTCGCACTTGCCGACCACTTCGACCTGCGA
>JAIDKM010000009.1 GCA_029051915.1 Alistipes sp.
AGCGACATCAGAGTGTAGAACGTCAGCGCTGCCGAGCGGACGAGCGTGCCATGTTCGTGCAGACCGCGTGCCGTGTAAAAGAGCAGCTTGTACTGCTGCGCGAACCACCTCGCCAGAGGCGTGTGCCACTCGCTCGCGTCGCGACGAAAAATCGTGTCGGTGAAGTAGACGAAGATCTCCTTGATTTTCAAAACGCTGAATTTTAAAGTTCCGGAGCCGCGAACGGCGTGCCGATATTCATGGGACTCCGCACCCGGCAGAGCAAAAATAGTCATTTCAGCCGGATCGTCCAAAAGCGTCCGTCGATTTTCGTGAAGGCCAGCCGCACGCGGTCGCCCGCACGGAGTCCCAGCCGGCGCATGATCTCGTCGGCCGGCAGCGGGAAATCGCGCTTGAGGATCGTGGCGCCGCACCCTTTCAATTCGCGCCGGAGCTGCCGCGGGTCGTAGGGATCGATCCGTTCGATCGCAAATATCCGGCCGATGATCTCCTCGGGCCGGTCGGCCGAGAAAGCGAAGCCGTTGTCGCTCCACATGTCGGCCTTGCCGGCCAGATGCAGCCGCGCGAGCCGGGCCTTCTGCAACGCCACGTCGGGCACCGCGAGCCACCCGTAGCGGGCCGGATCGAACGCCCCGGGAAACGGGGTCTCCGTACCGGGAGCGGCCGTGAACGAGCGGTCGCTTTCGCCGAGCGCCGTGGCCGTAACGGCCGGGCCCGATCCGTCATCGTAGACCATCACCTCCTTGCATTCGCCGTCGAGCGAGACGACCTCCGCCCGGCAGTCGGGAAAGAGCCGCAGGGCCTCGTCGACATCGAAAAGGGGCGAATTCTTGAGACACAACCGCCCCGCGACCCGGCGGATCGCCGGCAGCAACGCCGGAATCGAGGGCGAACACTCCTCCAGCCGCACCAGCTTGCGGCCCTCGGCCGACCGACGATCGGGATCGGCATAAACCCAGTCGAAGCGTTCCTCCGTACGCTGCAAGTACTCCTCGGCCGCGGCACCGACCACCTCGACATTCGCCACGCCCAGCCGCCGGAAGTTCTCCCGGGCGACCTGCGCCAGCACTTCGTTGCGTTCGAGCGTTACCACGCAGCGGAAGCGGCGGCTCAGCGCCAGGGCATCGACCCCCAATCCGCAGGTGAGATCCAGCACGGCATCGCCCCCGAGACGCTTATGCGCGGCGCACCGCTCGCTCGAAGCCTGCTCGAAAGCCAGCGGCGGCAGAATGCACTGCGCAGCGGCATAGGAGGGCAGTTTCGACTCGGCGCGGGTCAGATACTTGATCTGCGTGGCGACCGCCCGGGCATGGGGCACCCGGGCGTCGAGCGCCACCTCCAGCGGATCGCGGCCCCGGTTCGCCGCGATGGCCCGCACGACGGCGTCGCTGACCAACAGCTCGTATTCTTCAGGAGTTATCACGAGGCAAATGTACGTTTTTTTTCGGTTCGAACCGGTATGCGACCGCCGTCGCGACCACAAAAAGGAGGTAGCACGCCGCCGTCCACTCTGCCGGCAACGCATAGCCGATCGAGCCGCCCGGCACGGAAGCCGTCGCACAAGCCAGCGTGTTCAGCAGCCACGCGGCCCCCTCGCCCGCGCCACAACACACGGGCAGCAGCAATCCGCATACGCCCGACAGCACCACGACTCCCGCCAACGGAACGACCACCGGATTGAGCAGCAATCCGGCCACGGGCACGACTCCGAAGACGTGGGAGACCAACGGCGCCACGGCGAGCGACGCCGTGAATCCGACGGCCCAGAAACCGACCGCGAAGTCGACCGCCCGGCGTCCCGTGTGCAGCCGCCGGCAAAGGGGCGCGGCCCACAGCAGAATGGCCGCCACCGCGATGAACGAGAGCTGGAAACCGACGTCGCCGATCCAGGCGGGATTCCACAGCAACATGCCGAAAGCGGCGGCGGCGAGGGCGTTCAGCGCCACGTATTCCGATCCGGCCGCCAGCGCCCCCTGCAACAAAGTGCACATCGCGGCGGCCCGTACGGCACTGGACGGGAATCCGGCGGCTGCGACGTAGAGCCACACGGCACCGACGGCCAGCAAATCGCGCAGCAGATGACCGTACCTCAACAACGAGAACCAACGCAGCACGAAGTTTATCAACAAGAAAACGATCCCGGTATGCAGACCCGAAACAGCCAGCAGATGCGACATGCCGCTGCGCGAATAAGCCGCACGCAGCTCCGGCGAAAGGGCGCTCCGATCGGCAACGGTCATGGCCCGGACGACCGCCCCGGCGTCGCTCGCCGAACAAGCATGTTTCATCCTTGCGGCGGCCCGCAGGTGGATTCCCGGCCGCACGGCGGGCTCCGAATCGATCAGATCGCGTGCCGAGAGCGAAAGCGTCCCGACGAAACCCCGCCGGGCCATCAATTGCAGATAACTCGCCGAACCGCTCCGCAAAGGCCGGATCCGGCCGAAACAACGGATGCACCCGCCCGCGGGAAGCGACACGGCCGAATCGGCCCGCAGCAATACCCGGTCGCGAGCGGAGTGCCGACAACCGTCCGAAAGCGAATTCCAGCCACGGACGACACCGGTGGCAGTAAAATAATCGCCCCGGTCGGCCGGAAGCTCCTCGACTTCGACCTCCCACACGCAGAGCGTGCCGACGGGAACGCTCCGCATGGGAGTACGGAGCTGGCAGACGCCCCACCCGGCGACGAAGAGCATCCCCACGACGGCGGCCGACGAACGCAGCAACAGGGCCACGACCCCGCACAACAAAAAAGCCGCAGCGAGGAACCACCACGGCAAGACGAAAGATTCGGCCAGCAAGATCCCGGCAACGAACGGCACCAGCGCCCGGAGCATCGGCAGCGAGTTCATCGGATCGGGAATCGGAAATGAAAAACCGGCGACGCGGCAAGCAACGTCCGACGAGCCGCCTCGCCCGCAGGGAAAGAACTACCGCAGCGCCTTATCCCTCCGGGCCCAGAAAGCCAGATATTTGTCCTCCTTGCGGTGCATCTGCCGGTTGGCTGTCGGCGTCTTGTCCTTCTGGCCGCAGAGGTGCAGGAGCCCGTGGACGACGACCCGCCGCATCTCCTCCAGACGTGCGGCGCCGTACTGCCGTGCGTTGTCGGCCACGGTCTCCACGTCGATGAAGATATCGCCGGAGACGACGCGCGTACCCTTTCGGTCGCTGTAGTCGAACGTGATGACATCGGTGAAGTAATCGTGCCCGAGAAACTGCCGGTTCATCTCGAGCAGGCGGCGCGCCGAACAGAAGATGTAGTTCACATCGCCCGCCACATACCCTTCGGCCTCGGCCACGGAGCGCAGCCAGGCGGCCGTCAGCCGCTTCTGCGGCAGGCGGTAGGCGCAGTCGTCGGTGTAGTAACGTATCATCCTATTTCTTGAAACAGTTTTCCGCCAGCACCCGCTGCGACGGGTTGGGCGGGTAGATGCCGAAAACGATCCGGTATTCGATCTGCATGGTCAGCGCGTCGATCGCCGAGCCGATGGTGCCGATCCGCTGGTTTTTGGAGACTTTCTGCCCCTTTTCGATGCTCACGGTACCCAGATTGGCGTAGGAGGTGATATACTCGCCGTGAGCGATGAAAACGTCGAATTTGTCGGTGATGCGGTTGCGCTTGACCTCCACGACCTTGCCCTCGTAGATCGAGACGACCTGCGCCCCTTTGGGCCCCGTGATCTCGGCCATGTTCTCGCGGTAACGCTTCACGCGGCCCCCGGCGACGGGCAGCTGCAGACCCGAAGTTTTCGACGAAAACGACGCACCGGTCTTGTTGCCTTTGGAGAGCTTGCGCAGCTGGTCGATGGCGACGCTCAGCTGCTGCTCCTGCGCCACCTTGCGCTGCAAGGCCGACTTCTCTTTCTCCGACATCCGACGGATCTCGGCGCGGGCGTTGCGGGCGTCGCGCTCCAGCTCGACCTTCTGCGACGAGAGCTTCTTGGTTACGGCGTCGAGCGATTTGCGGCGCGCATCGAGCTGCGCCTTCTCGGTGCGCACCTGCTCGGAAAGCGAGTTGATCTCCTGCAATTTGCGCTCGCGCAAGGCCGCCATCTCGCGCAGGGCGGCGAATTTGCGGGCCATGTCGGTGAAGTTGCGCGACGAAAAGATGTAAGTCAGGTAATTCTGGTGCCGGTAGTTGCGATAGGATTCGCGCACCATCTCGGCATATTGCTCGCGGTTGCGCTGGCAGGCTGCCGACAGATCCCCAGCCGTACGGGCATTGCGGGCGATCTCCGCCCGCAGCAGCTGCGCCTGCTTCTGCGTCTCGTCGAGCAGTCGCGTACGCGACTCGATCTGACGGGCCAGGCGCTGGGCCCGCTCCTCGGTCGCGGCACGACCCTTCTTGAGCTTGGCGATCTGCTGCTCCTCGGCGGCGATCTTCTTTTCGAGGTTCGCGATGACGCGCTTCTGCGCCTCGATACGGTCGTTCTGGGCCGCAGCCGGCAACAACGGCAGCAACAACAGAAGGGTCAGCAACAAGCGGAGAGGTTTCATCGTCGGAGGAGGGTCAGGGGGTCATCGTTTGTTTTGCGGGCTCCAGGCGTCGGGCGATCGCATCGGCGTCGTAGCCCCGTTCGAGCGCCTTGCGCCAGTAGGTCTCGGCGATGAAACGCTCGCCCAGCGCATCGAGGATATCGCCGTAATGCACCAGCAGTTCGGCACTGTTGCGGCTGTCGCGCGCGATGGCCTGCTGCATGATCCGCCGGGCCTCCTCGGGACGGTTCATCCGGAAAAGCACCCACGCATAGGTGTCCAGGTAGGTCGGGTTGTTCTCGGTGAGCGCCACCGCGCGGCTGGCCATCGCGAGCGCCTTCTCCAGCTCGCGGCCCTCGATCGCCAGGAAATAAGCGTAGTTGTTCATCACCAAAGGGTTGTCGGGCAGGAGCTTCAGGCTGCGGTCGTAAGCCTTGTAACACTCGCTGAGGGCCCGACGTCGCTCGGCCGCGGCACGCGGAGCCGCCTGTGTTCCGGCAGGAGATGCGTTCACGGCGATCTGGTGCCACGTGTCGCCCATCAGTCCCCAGATCACCCCGCGCAGCGAATCGGTATCGGCGAAACGCAGCGACTCCCGGTAGGCCTTGAGTGCCGGCCTGTGCTGCTTGGAATAACTCAACGCATTGCCGCGGGCGATGTGGAAGACCGGCCGGCCGGGAAAGAGCTCCAAGGCCCGGTCGACGTAGCGGTTCACCGAGTCGGGCCGTTGCAGATAGGTTTCGATGTCGATCACCGAGGTGAAATAATCCTCCTCGGGCGGCGTATCGCCGGTATGCAGCTTATAGAGCTCCAGGGCCCGCTCCAGCTCGCCCGAAGCGATCAGATGCCGGGCATAGAGCTCCACGACGCGCTTGTCGCGCGGATAACGGATCGCCAGCAACGATGCCAGGTCGTTGAGCTGGATGTAATACTCGCGGTAGAAGCGCATGTCGGAGGTGAACTGTCCGAACCGGGCGATCTTGCGGTCGAGGGGCATGGCGTCGAGGGCGAACATCCGTTTGGTAACGCCGAGCATCGACCGGAAGTCGCGGCGCTCGTTGTAGAAGTCGGAGAGGGCGGCCAGCGTGGTGAGCGACGTGGAATCGATCTCCAACGCCCGGCCGTATTCGGCGCGGGCGAGCGAATCCTTGCCTGTACGGGCGTAGAGCCCAGCCAGCACCACGTGATGTTCGGCCTCGTAGGGAGCCGCGTCGACGAGAGCCCGGGCTTCGGCGATGGCCTTGTCGGTCTGCCGCGTGGCGATGAGCAGCTGCCGTTTCATGGCGCTGAGCATGGGAATCCGCCCGAAACGCATTTCGGCCGAGTCGAGCGTGGCGATGGCCGAAAAAGGCTGCTGATCGAGCTCATAGAGCACTGCGATGATGCGATAGTTGTCGGGATTCCCGGGATCGGCGCGCCGCAGATCGCGGAAGACGGAGAGCGCCGGCCCGTACTGTCCTGAATAGACCAGGGCCTGCCCGTAGAGCGAATGGTACCAAAGGTTGGCCGAATCGAGCTCGTAGGCCCGCCGGGCCATCTTCCCGGCCTCGGCGGGCGACGACTCGATCTGCGAGACGGCCAGCTCGTAGTAAGCCGGTGCGAAAGTCGGATCGAGGCGGACGGCCTCGCGGAAGAGCTCCCGGGCCCGGGCCGAATCGCCCGCGATGGTATGCTGCTTGATTCCCTCGGTGTAGAGGTAGAGGCTCCGCAACGAATCGGCCCACACGGGTTCCGGCTGCGATACCGACGTCGATGCCGGGCCCTTTCCGGCGACGAAAGCCGAAGAAAAGAGCGCCGCGCAGAGAATCGATATGGCTGCCGGACGTTTCATCGCAAGGTTCAGAGCGCCTCGTCGAACTGGTGCAGGAAGCGCACGTCGTTCTCGAAGTAGAGGCGCAGGTCTTTGACTCCGTATTTGAGCATGGCGATACGCTCAATACCCATGCCGAAGGCGAAGCCGGAATACTTCTCGGGGTCGATGTTATTCGCTTTCAAGACGTTAGGATCGACCATGCCGCAGCCCATGATCTCCAGCCATCCCGTGCCCTTGCAGACCTGGCAGCCCTTGCCGCCGCAGAGGTTGCACGAGACGTCGACCTCGGCCGAAGGCTCGGTGAAAGGAAAGTAGGAGGGGCGCATGCGGATGACGGCCTGCTCGCCGAAGATCTCCTTGGCGAAATAGAGCAGCGACTGCTTCATGTCGGCGAACGAGACCCCCTCGTCGATGTAGAGGCCCTCGATCTGGTGGAAGATGCAGTGGGCGCGGTAGGAGATCGCCTCGTTGCGGAAGACGCGGCCGGGGCAGATGACGCGGATGGGCGGCTTCTGCCGCTCCATCGTCCGCACCTGGATCGACGACGTATGGGTACGCAGAAGGATGTCGGGATCCTTCTCGACGAAGAACGTATCCTGCATGTCGCGCGCCGGATGCTCGGGCGGGAAGTTCAGGGCCGAGAAGACATGCCAGTCGTCCTCGATCTCGGGGCCCTCGGCCACGGTGTAGCCCAAGCGCGAAAAGACCTCGACGATCTGGTTTCTGACCAGCGAAATGGGGTGGCGCGAACCCAACTGCCCGGCCGAGCCGGGACGGGTCAGGTCGCCCGACGAAGCCGACGTGTCGGCCGCCGCGTTCTGCAGCTCCTCGCGCAGGGCGCCGATGCGCGCCGTGGCCTCGTTCTTGAGTCGGTTGAGCTGCTGGCCCAATTCGCGTTTGAGCTCGGGAGCCACCGTCTTGAACTCCTCCATCAAGGCGGTCAGCTCGCCTTTCTTGCCGAGGATCCGGATGCGGAACTCCTCGATGTCGGCCGCGGCTTTCGGCCTGAATTCTTCGACCCGTCGAAGAAGTTCGTTGATTTTGTCGGTCATATTTTGAATGTTTATCCTTTTTCCCTACTTTTGGCGGGAAGCCTTTAATGCGCAAAGTTAAAAAAAAATCGGATATGCTGCATAAAATACGATCGATTCTCCTGGCCGCGCTGCTCGGACTGACGGCCGCGGCACCGGCGTGGGCGGCGGCTCCCGGGCCTGCACGACGCGGGGTAGGCGTGGTGATGAGCGGCGGCGGCGCGAAGGGTCTCTACCACATCGGCGTGCTGGAGGCGCTCGAAGAGGAGGGCGTGCCGATCGACTACGTGGCCGGCACCTCGATGGGCTCGATCGTCGCGGCGATGTACGCCGCGGGCTATTCGCCGGCCGAGATGCGGGCGATCGTCGTGTCGGGAGCGGTCAAGGAGTGGGTGTCGGGACGCATCGACCCGATCCGCTACATGTCCTACTACCGCCAGATGAACCGCAGACCCTCGCTCGTCAGCTTCCGCTTCGACCTGAACAACCCCGGCCGCAAGTTCCGCGTACCGACCAACCTGATCTCCTCGACGCAGATCGACATGGCTTTCGCCGAACTTTTCGCCCCGGCGGCGACCGCTTCGGCCGGCGACTTCGACCGGCTGATGGTACCCTTTCTCTGCGTGGCCAGCGACATGAACCACCGCGCACCCGTCGTGCTGCGCGACGGCGACCTGGGCGAAGCCGTCCGGTCGTCGATGTCCATTCCACTGGTATTCAAACCCGTATCGCGCGACTCGATGCTGCTCTACGACGGCGGCATCTACGACAACTACCCCTGGCGGCCGCTCGACGAAGCCTTCCGGCCCGCGCTCATCATCGGCTCGATCTGCACCAAAGGCAACACCCCGCCGACTCCGGAGAGCGGAATTCTGGATCAGGCCTTCATGCTGGCGATGCACGACACCGACTACACGCTGCCCGAAGACCGGAGCGTAACGATCCGCCGGGCCATCGAAGCGGGAATGCTCGACTTCGACCAGGCCGATGCGATCATGGATGCGGGCTACGCCGACGCGAAGGCGGCCATGCCGCAGATCCGGGAACGGATCGCCGCGCGCTGCACGCCCGAAGAGTATGCGGCCCGGCGCGAAACCTTCCGGGCCCGCTGTCCGAAGCTGATCTTCGACGACTACCGCCTCGAAGGGCTGACCCGAGCCCAGAGCGCCTACATGCGCGACTTCATCCGGGCGGATCGCCGCACCCCGGGCCGGCAACGGCAGATGGAGTTCGCCGAACTGCGCGACAACCTGTACAACATGCTGGCCGACGGCGATTTCACGATGGACTATCCCACCGTGCGCTACGACTCCCTGCGCCAACGCTACTCCTTCGCTGCGAAGTTCGGCACCAAGCCCGATTTCCGCCTGACGGTCGGCGGCAACGCCTCCTCCACGGCGTTCAACCAGGTGTACCTGGGACTCGACTACCAACGAGTCGGCCGCGCAGCCCAACAATTCGACCTCGACCTCTATCTTGGGCCCCTCTACACGTGGGGCACGATCGGCGGCCGCACGGACTTCTATGTAGGCTGGCCGCTCTTTCTGGACTACTCCTACAACTTCTCGGTGAGCAACTTCAGCCACGGATCGTTCGGCCGGCTGACGCGCATCGACAACACGGAACCGGTCAGACAGAACGAACAGTTTCTGTCGGCAGGGATGGGTCTGCCCCTCACGCAACGCAGCGTATTCACGCTTCAGGCCAACGGCGGCAGCACCAACTACCGCTACGACGACTCCGACGACGAGACCGACCACACGCGTTTCACCTACCTGGGATTCAAAGCCGAAGTTACGCGCAACACCCTGGACAAGATCCTCTACCCGCGACGCGGCACCGAACTGACGCTGTCGGCGATCTACATCCGCGGCCGCGACAAATTCCGGCCTGCCGACGAGGGCGTCTTCACCGACAAAGCGACGCGCCAATGGTTCGGAGGCCGTTTTTCGTGGGATCTCTACTTCGACATTCCCCGCTGCGACTGGTTCTCGCTGGGAATCGACCTCGACGCCGTCCTGACCGACGTACCCGCCTTCACGACGCGCGAAGCCACGCGCATGTCGATGCCGGCCTATGCACCCGTGCCGCACTCGCAGATGATCTACATGCCCGATTTCCGGGCCCGGCGCTTCGTGGCGGGCGGTCTGATGCCGACATTCGACCTGATGCCCAACTTTTTCTTCCGCACGGGATTCTACGCCATGCTGCGCGAACGCCGGGCAGCGCGCTCGGCCGCGGGACGCCCCGACGAACGCTGGCACTACATTGCCGAAGCGTCGCTGGTCTACCACACGCCGATCGGCCCGGTGAGTCTGGCGCTCACCAAATACGACCTCCGCGACTGGCGGAACATGTACCTGACCTTCAACTTCGGATATGCCATCTTCGCGCCCCGGGGAACGTTCTACTGACGGACAACGAAAAAAGAAGAGGAGCCTGGAAAATCCAGGCTCCTCCCTTTTTTATGAAAACGAAGTCTACCAGATGATCACACGCTCCTCCTCGGGCATGAACATCTCGCCGTCGGTGATGCCGAAAGCGTCGTAGAAAGTCTGCAAGTTGCGCAGCGTAGCATTGACGCGCCACTTGCCGAGCGAATGGACGTCGAGCTTCGTGAGCCGCGCGATCTCTTCGTCGCGGATGTTCTGCGCCCAGAGGGTCGCATAACCCAGATAGAAGCGCTGAGCGTCCGTAAAACCGTCGATCGGAGCCGGGGCGGCCTTCCCCTCCAGCGAGTTGCGATAAGCCGTCCAAGCGACGCGCAGACCGCCCTGATCGGCGATGTTCTCGCCCAGGCACAACGAACCGTTGGCGTAGATCGCGGGCTGATCCTCCGTGGCGGGCAGCACCTCGATGGCATCGAACTGCTTGACGAGGATATCGGTCTTGGCCTTGAACGCCGCAGCGTCGGCCTCCGTCCACCAGTTGTTCATGTTGCCGTCCTTGTCGAAGTTGCGGCCCTGGTCGTCGAATCCGTGGGTCATCTCGTGGCCGATCACCACGCCGATAGCGCCGTAGTTCACGGCATCGTCGGCCGCGGGATTGAAGAACGGCGGCTGGAGAATGGCGGCCGGGAAACAGATCTCGTTGGTCGTGGGGTTGTAGTAGGCGTTGACCATCTGCGGCGGCATGTGCCACTCGGCCTTGTCGACGGGCTTACCCAGCTCGGCGATGTTGTCGGCCGTATACCAGATGCTGGCGTTGACGATATTCTCCCAGTAGCTCTTCGACGGATCGATCTTGAGCGTCGAATAATCCTTCCACTTGTCGGGATAACCGATCTTCACCGTAAACGACGCCAGCTTCTCCTGTGCACGCGCTTTGGTCTCGTCGGACATCCAGTCGAGGTCGGCGATGTGCTGCGAAAGAGCCGTCTGCAGGTTCTTCACCAGCTCGAGCATGCGAACCTTGTCCTCCTCGGGGAAGTATTTGGCCACGTACATCTCGCCGACGGCCTCCGACAAGGTGCTGTTGGGCACCGACATGGCACGCTTCCAACGGGGTTTCATCTCCTTCTGTCCGGCCATCGTCTTGCCGAAGAACTCGAACGCGGCGTTCTGGAAATCGTCGCTCAGATACGAAGCGGCCGAGTTGATATACTTGGCGGCGAGGTAGTAACGGATGTCGTCGAGCGACGCTTTCTTGAGCAGGTCGTTGGCGCTGGCGAGCGACGAAGCGGTAGTTACGATGATCGTATCGAAATCGCCGATGCCGAGGATCCGGTAATAGGTCGGCCAGTCGATGGCATCGTAGGTCTTCTCGAAATCGGCTCTCGACGTGGGGTTGTACTGCCTGGTGATGTCGCGCAGCTCGACGTTCGACCACATCTTCTCGGCCAGGCGGGTTTCGATCGACATCACGCCGTCGACGGCCGTGGCGACCTCCGCCTCGGGCATACCGACGAGGGTGAAGAGGGTAGCGAGGTAGGTTCTATAGGCCTCGCGGAACTTTTCGTTCTCGGCATCGAGGTAATAATCGCGGTTGCCCATCATCAGACCCGACTGCGACGCATAGAGCGCATTCATCGAGCTGTTCATCAGGTCGGCCTCGACACCGAGCGAGAAGAAGGGCGAAGCGACCGACGCATGGAGCCGGGCGATGGCATCGGTCAACTGACCCCGGCAGTCGATGGCCAGCAGCTCGTCGACGACCGCCTTGACGGGCGCGGCGCCCTCGGCGTTGAGCCGTACGGAGTCGAGACCCATCTTATAGAGATCGGAGATCTTCTGCTCGACGGAGCCGGGCTCGGTCTTCCGCGAAGTCATGTCGGCGAAGAGTTCGTTGATGCGAACCTCGTTGTTCTCGCGCAGCACGTCGAACGAACCGTAGCGCGAAAACTCGGGTTTCAAGGGGTTGCGCTCCTGCCAGCCGCCCGTGGCATACTGGTAGAAATCGGCATTGGGAGCGACCGAGAGGTCGAAGTTCTCCTTGTCGATGGCCGGAACGTTCCGGCCGCTTTGACAACTTGCCATACAAGCCATTGTGAACAAGATAAGGATTTTTTTCATTCTGCTATCGATTTTGAAGGTTTCTTCCGAATTGGAAAAGGCCGCTGCGAGCGGCCTTTTTCTGTTATTCGCGGATCGCCGCTACGCCGGGCAGATCGCCGAACTCGATGTATTCGAGCAGCGCGCCGCCGCCCGTCGAGATGTAGGATACCTGGTCGGCCAGGCCGAACTTGTTGACGCAGGCTACCGAGTCGCCGCCGCCGATGAGCGAGTAGGCGCCGTTCTTCGTAGCCTCGGCGATGGCCAGGGCCACCTCCTTGGAGCCGGTCGCGAACTTGTCGATCTCGAAGACGCCCACGGGGCCGTTCCACAAGATCGTCTTGCAGCCGAGGATATGCTCGCGGAAGGCTTTCTTGCCCTGGTCGGCGATGTCGACACCCTCCCAGCCGTCGGGAATGTCGTTGGCCGGCGCGGACTTCGTATTGGCGTTCTGCGAGAAGTCGTCGGCGATCAATGCGTCGGGCGACATGACGAGTTTCACGCCCTTCTGCTTGGCCAGCTCCAGGATTTCGAGCGCCACGGGGAACATGTCGGGCTCGCAGATCGACTTGCCGACCTTGCCGCCCTGAGCCGCTGCGAACGTAT
>JAIDKM010000090.1 GCA_029051915.1 Alistipes sp.
CTTTGGCTTCTCCGACCAGGGCCGCCAGTTCTTCCACGTTGGCCGCTTTCACTTTGGCTACCGTGCGGAAGTGGCGCAGCAGTTCGCGGATCGTCTTTTCGCCTATTCCCGGTATCTCTTCCAGTTCGCTATGGATGAGTGCTTTGTCGCGTTTTTGGCGGTGGAAGCCTATCGCAAAGCGGTGTACTTCATCTTGTATGTGCGTCAGCAGATGGAAGAGCGGCGACGTGGGCCGCAGCCCGACCAGCACGGGCGGATAGCCGCACAGCAGTTCGGAGGTGCGGTGGCGGTTGTCTTTGGCCAGGCCGGCAATGGGTATCTCCAGCCGAAGATACTCCAGTACTTCATGTATCGCTCCCATCTGACCTTTGCCGCCGTCGGCAATAATCAGATCCGGCAGCTCCGCTTCTTCGGCTATCAGACGGCTGTAGCGGCGGTATACGATTTCGCGCATCGAGGCATAGTCGTCTTGTCCCTCCACCGTCTTGACGTTGAAGTGGCGGTATTCCTTGCGCGAGGGTTTCCCGTCGCGGAATACCACGCACGAGGCTACCGGATGGCTGCCTTGCAGGTTCGAGTTGTCGAAGCATTCGATGTGCCTCGGCAGCCGTTCCAGCCGCAGTTCTTTTTGCATCGCCGCCAGCAGCCGTTCGGCATGGCGTTCCGGGTTGCGGATCTCTTGGTTCTTGAGTTGTTCGGCCCGGTAGATGCGGGCGCTCTTTTGCGAGAATTCCAGCAGCTCCAGTTTCTCGCCGCGTTTGGGTACTGTGAAGGTTACTCCGTCGAAGAGCAGCGTCGTCGAGGGGAGAAACGGCACGATCACTTCGCGGGCCAGTTTCCCGTCGGCCAGTTTTTCCGCCGCGTGTTGTATTCCCAGCGTCAGCATGTCGCGTTCGTCGCCGCCCACGCCCGCCGAGAGACGGATCGTCGAGACTCCCACGACCGATCCGTGGCGGATGCGTACGAAGTTGCAGTAGGTTACTTCGTCGTCGGGCAGCAGCGAGAAGACATCCGCATCCACAATTTTCGCGCTCACGATCACCGACTTGCCCGCATAATGATCCAGTGCGTCGAGCCGTTGTTTGTAGCGTTGCGCTTGTTCGAACTTCAGTTCCCCGGCCGCCCGGGCCATCTCCGTCTCC
Source organism: Alistipes sp. (assembly GCA_029051915.1). Taxonomy (GTDB): domain Bacteria; phylum Bacteroidota; class Bacteroidia; order Bacteroidales; family Rikenellaceae; genus Alistipes. The sequence goes on from JAIDKM010000090.1 coordinate 1,143, forward strand.
AGGTAGGTGCGCACCGGGCGCAGGTCTCCCTTGAGGATCGAGACTACCAGTTCCACTTGTCGGCCGTATTCTTCTTCGGTCTGCTTGCCCACGCAGGGGCCCTTGCAGTTGCCTATGTGGTATTGCAGACAGACCGAGTAGCGGCCTCGGGCGATCCGTTCGGGCGCCAGGTCAAGTTTGCACGTGCGCAGCGGCACTACTTCGCGGATGAATTCCAGTACGCTGCGTTGCATCATCATCGAGCCGTAGGGCCCGAAGTATTGCGAGCCGTCGCGTACCAGTTGGCGCGTCGACTGCACCCTCGGGAAATGTTCGCGGCGTACGGCGATCCACGGGTAGGTCTTGTCGTCTTTGAGCAGGATGTTGTAGCGGGGTTGGAGGCTCTTTATCAGCGAGTTTTCCAGCAGCAGGGCGTCCGTTTCGCTGCCGACCACAATGTGGCGGATCTCGACGATCTGCTTGACCAGCACCCGTACTTTGGGGCTGTGTTCCTTGCTTTGCACAAAGTAGGAGGAGACGCGTTTTCGCAGGCTCTTGGCCTTGCCTACATAGATGATCGTGCCGCGGCGATCCACAAATTGGTATACGCCCGGCGAGAGGGGCAGCATCGCCACCTGTTCCTTCAGATCGTCCATCGTTCGTTCGGCCATATTACAAAGGTAAGCATTATCCGCTCCATTGCAAGGGGCTGCGTGCGATTTCGCACTTCGCGCGGCCTTTGTTTTTGGTTTATTGGACTGAATGGCTTATCTTTGTTCGCATATCACTCGCATTCAGTTTTATGAGAAAAATTTTCCTCCTCTTCGCGGTCGCCGCGTCGGCCGGGTCGTGTTTCGACAGCGATTACGATCTGCGCGACCTCGATACCGGCCATATCGCCTTGGGCGATGGGACTTCTTCTTTCCGGGTGCCGTTGGCCCGGATCTCCGTCGCCCTCGACGAGATCCGCGACGACAAGGGTTCTTTGCAGCAGATGCTCGCCGAGGCCGATGTCTGGTTGCCTTCGCAGTTGCCCGGCGGCGCTTCCTATGTCGATTTGGCTCAGGTGCGCAGCGACGATCGTTACCTCTCGTCGTTGCTCGATGCCTTGATCTCCGAGATGCACGCCAGCACGGCCAAACTCGACGCCGTCTCCGATCTGATCTGGAGCGATTACAAAACGGACTTCTTGGGGACGCTCGGCCTTCCTTCTTCGGTCGGCGAGACGCAGTTCAAGGAGGTCTTCGCCGCACAGTTCCGGGCCGGGGATCTCGGCAGCGCCTTGCGGTCGAAGACCGAGGAGTCGGCACGCCGGTACCTCACGGCGCTCGACGTCGACGACCTCGAATATCCCCTCGGGGAGCTCAATCTGGGCGAGGTGGTCGACATGCTCACCGAGAACCTCGATCCCGCCGGCACGTCCGATCCCGTGAATACGCTCTCGATCGAGGGCGAGGTCGTCAGTACGTTGCCGTTGACCATGGAGCTCGCTCCGACGTTCTATCCCACCCGCATCCGCATCGAGCCTTTCCACATCGAGGCCGACGCCGCTACGCCGCTCCCTTCCACTCGGATCTACGCCGAGGATCTGCAGTCGCTCTCCGCAGCTTCGAACGTCGTCGTGCGGGTTCCCGTCTCGTTGCAGAAATATTTCCCCGGCACCCGGATCGACGAGCACGAGCCTCTCTCCATCCGGCTGAGTCTCCATAAGACCGGTTCGTTGAAACTCGATTTCTAACTCGCTACGACTCTTCGAAATGAAAAAGATACGACTCCTTTTCTTCGCGATGTGCCTGCTTCCGGCCGGCGCCGCGGCTCAGAATCCCACCGCTTACTTCATGGAGGGTTCCACGTTCCGTTCGCAGTTCAACCCGGCGCTGGCTCCTCAGCGCGGTTATTTCAATCTCCCCGTCGCGGGGGCCCTCAACGTCAATCTGGGCAGTACCGTGGCGCTCGGCGACTTCCTCTACCGGCGCGACGGCCGGCTCGTTACGTTGCTCGATCCGTCGGTTTCGGCCGCCGAGGCCCTCGGGAGCATCCGCGACCGGAACAGCGTCAGCTCCGAAGTCCGCATGAATCTCCTCGGCTTCGGTAAGTATGCCCGCAACCGCAAGAATTTCTGGTCTTTCGACATCAACCTCCGGGCCGATGCCGAGGTCAGCATGCCGGGGTCGATGGTTCGTTTCGTCAAGCACGGCGACGAGGGTTCGATCCGCGACCTGGGACTTTCGTTCTCCAGCTACCTCGACGCCGGCTTCGGTTATTCGCTTCCGTTGCTCGGCGACAAGCTCTACGTGGGGGCCAAAGCCCGTCTGCTCGTGGGTCTCGCCCGCGCGAAGCTCAACTTCGACCGCATCGACGTTACGTTGCAGGAGGATCGCTGGGCCGTCGAGGCGCAGGGTACGCTCGACGCCCATATCCCCGGCAGCGAGGTCGAATACCGCTACGACGAAAACCGCCTGCCTTACTTCGAGCCGGGGGATCTGGGTTTCTCGCTCAGCCGGCTCAGACCCGCAGGTTACGGCTTCGCCGTTGACCTGGGCGCTGTCTACGAGATCCTGCCCGACCTGAAGGCGTCGCTGGCGGTCGTCGACCTGGGTTTCATCGACTGGAGCCGGGCGGCCTCCGTGCGGGGCCGCAGCTCGGCCAGCGTCGAATATACGGGCATCACGGTCGAGAACGGCGAGACGAGCGCTTCGCCCGACTTCTCGTTCGACGAGATCACCCGCTTCCGGGCGCTCGACGAGTCGTCTTCGGCCCGCATGCTCCACGCCACGATGAACCTCGGGGCCGAGTACTCCATGTGGAAGCACCGCGTGGTCTTCGGACTGCTCTACCAGGCCCGCTTCCACGACTACAAGACGCTCCACAGCCTCACCGGCTCGGTCAACTTCTCGCCCATCCGGTGGTTCACCCTCTCGGGCAGCTATACCTGGCTCTTATACACCTCTCCGAGCCCACGAGACGGACTCATAGCTCGTATGCCGTCATGTGCTTGAA
>JAIDKM010000091.1 GCA_029051915.1 Alistipes sp.
TCGAACTCGTGGTACGGATTACTCCGTACGTCGGTTTAGCAAACCGGTGGTTTCAGCCACTCACCCATCTCTCCGGGCACTTTCGATGCGCCTGAGCGCGTGAAAAGGTGTGCAAATATAGAATCTTTTTGGCAAACGACAAAGAAATGCCTTCAAAATTTCTATATTTGTATTCCCGGAAATCGACTTTCCCATGAAATTGCGACTTCGTATTATTTGTATCGCGTGTTGTTTGTGGTGCGGAATCGTTTCGGCCCGGACGACGATAATATCTCCGCCCCGGCCTCGGATCGGCGACCGCCCGTTGCCCGAGGTGTTGCATCGGATCGAGGCGCATTTCGGCGTGCGGATCCGTTGCAAGAGGTTTTCGCCCGATACCGTACGCGTCGCTTATGCCGACTCTCGTTGGCGGCCTTATTCGCTCGAAGAGACGCTCGACAACCTGCTCTCTCCGCTCGATCTGGTGTGGAGCGGCAGCGGCAGGATCACGGTGCAGCCCTACGAATATTACCGTCGTACGCCTGCCGACGGCGAAAAATTGTTGGCGTGGCTTTCCGCTCAGTATGCCGATCGCGATAGCTGGGAGCGTCGGAAAAAATTGTTGCTCGACGGCGCAAGGGATGCGTTGGCGCTCGGGCCGTTCGTGCGGGGCTCGGTCTCCGATCCGAATGTATTGCTGGGCCGTAAAATGAAGCACGACGGTTATACGACACAGAACTACGCCCTCGAAACTTTGCCCGGATTGTATGTCTGCGGCACGATCTATACCCCGACAAGCGGTAAAACGCATCCGTTGATCGTCTCGCCCTCGGGGCATTGGGAAGGCGGCCGTTATCGACCCGATCAGCAGTTTCGCATGGCGACTTTCGCCCGCATGGGGGCCGTGGCTGTCGATATGGATATTGTGGGATGGGGCGATTCGGAGCGGCAGATCGGGCGCGACGCTCATACGGCGTCTTATGCCATGCAGTTGCAAGTGTTGTGGTCGAAAGCGGTTACCGACTGGATCGCGGCGTCGCGTCGCGACATCGATACGACCCGCATGGCCGCTACGGGCGGTTCGGGCGGTGCGACTCATGCGTTGCTGCTGGCGCTGGCCGACGATCGTTTCGCTGCGTTGGCTCCTGTGGTGCACCTCGTCTCGCATTTCGACGGCGGTTGTCCGTGCGAGAGCGGCCGGCCTGTAACTTTGGCC
>JAIDKM010000092.1 GCA_029051915.1 Alistipes sp.
TCTATATCAGTTAATTTTGTAAACGATTGATAGAGTTATGAATCAAGAGGATGTAAAGGTTGCGTTCTACCTCAAAAAGAACGTTTTCAGTAAGCCGAGGGCAGAGGCGAACTCGTTCGCACTATGCCGAGGCGAGAAAAGGTGCACGAACGTGAACGAAACGAATGCCGAGGGTCGTTGTCCCGTCATGGGTCGATTGACCGTCGGAGGGTCGGAGTGTGTGTTCAGTGCCAAGATGCTCGCGCCCCGTTCGCTGTGGATGTCGGGTCGTGCCAAAGGCAAAAGTGCCGAAGCGGTCGAGATCAACCGCCGATTAGACGAGCTGCGGGCTTCGGCGCTGGCGATCTATCGCGAGCAGTCTGCCGTTCGCGAGCGGGTAACGGCCGAGGAGGTCAAATGTCTGCTGCTGGGTATGGCTTTCGGTCAAGAGACGCTGCTCGATTACTTCTGCTCGTTCATCGAGCATTTCGAGAAACGGGTCGGTGTGAATCGGGCTGCTAAATCGGCACGCACTTATCGTTGCGCCTACGAACACGTCGAACGGTTTTTGTCGGAGCGATTGCGGCTGTCGGATGTTCCGTTCTCCGTCTTGGATCGGTCGTTCATCGGCAAGTTCGATCTGTATCTGCGCACGGAACGGAGGTTGGCTCCGAACACCGTCGTTCTCTACATGTCGCGCCTGCATACGGTCATCAACAAGGCTATCGCCGCAGGCATCATCACCGCCGATCCGTTCTCAGGTTACGAACCTCCGCGTCCCGAACGCAGACGACGTTATCTCACACGCGAAGAGTTGCAGCGGCTGATGAGTACGCCGCTCCCTTCATCAAGGCTTTACCTCGTCCGCGACTTGTTTTTGTTCTCCTGCTATACGGGCATCAGCTACGGCGATATGTGCCGCTTGACTGCTGCGAACCTCGAAACAGCAGAGGACGGAACTACGTGGATCAAGGCGACGCGAGAGAAAACCAACGTGGAGTTCGAGATACCGCTGCTCGATCTGCCGCTCCACATCATCGACAAATACCGCGATACAGCGCCGGACGGGAAGTTGCTCCCTATGTACGGAAACTCGGAGTTGAACAAAGGATTGAAACATCTCGCCGCCACCTGCGGCATCGACCGCAAGCTGAC
>JAIDKM010000093.1 GCA_029051915.1 Alistipes sp.
GGCAACCCGTACCAGCTGGAGGCTCACGTGCCGGAACCTCGGATATCAGTGCCGCATCGGGTCATCGGCGATGCTGGGCGAGGCGACGATGGCCGTGCTGATGTTCACCGGCAACCTGGTCTTCATGCACTACCTGGGCGACGACGGCGTGGGGGCTTTCGGCATCGCCTGCTATTATGCGCCGTTCGTCTTCATGATCGGCAATGCCGTCGCTCAGTCGGCCCAGCCGATCGTCAGCTTCAACTTCGGTGCCGCGCGTTTCGATCGGGTGGCTGCGACGCAGCGAGTCGCGCTCGCTACGGCAGTTTTTTGCGGCGCTGTCGTCGCAGCAACATTCGTCGGAGCCCCTCAGGCGTTGGTCGGGCTGTTTCTGCCGTTGGACAACGTTGCGGCGCAGATCGCCGTCGAGGGATTTCCGTTGTTTGCCGCAGGATTCGTCTGCTTCGTGGTCAACCTTGCAGTCATCGGTTATTACCAGAGTCTCGAACGCGTGCGGCCTGCCACAGGTTTCGCGCTCCTGCGCGGGATAATCTTTCTCGTGCCTGTTTTCGTCTTGCTACCCCGCCTGCTGGGTACGCCCGGCATCTGGCTGGCCATGCCTTTGTCGGAGACGCTGACGCTGCTGGCGATCGGCGGGTATGCGCTGCGGAAGCCGGAACGATAGAAAAAGCGGCCCTTGCAAGGGCCGCTTTTCATATGGGCGAGTTTTCGGAACCGGACTTATTTCTTGTTGAAAAAGTTCATCGTCCGTTCGAGGCCCACGGTGGTGAACGAGAGGATCGCCTCGCCGAAGATTTTCAGCCGCTCGGGCATCGCCTCGCGCTCCTCGGCCGTCCATTCGCCCAGCACGTAATCGACCTGGTGGCCGCGCGGGAAGTCGCCGCCCACGCCGAAGCGCATGCGGGCGAAATCCTCGCCGCCCAGCAGTTCGGCGATGTTCTTCAGGCCGTTGTGGCCGCCGGCGCTTCCTTTCTGCCGGATGCGCAGCGTGCCGAACGGCAGGGCGATGTCGTCCGAGATGACCAGCAGGTTTTCGCGCGGGATCTTCTCCGCATCGAGCCAGTAGCGCACGGCCTTGCCCGAGAGGTTCATGTAGGTCGAGGGCTTGAGCAGAATGAGCGTGCGGCCCTTGTGGCGGAGTTCGGCCACGTCGCCGTATCGTCCCGTCGTAAAAAGCGCGTTGGACGCCCCGGCCAGGGCGTCCAACACTTTGAAGCCTATGTTGTGGCGGGTTTCGGCATATTCGGCACCGATGTTGCCCAGCCCAACGATCAGGTATTTCATGCCGCGTCAGCGATTATTTGCCTTCGGCAGCAGCGGCACCGCGCGAAGCACGCGTTACGCGTACGGCGCAGACGGCCGTCGTGGCCGGCGTGATGAACTTGAGGTTCTCGAACTGCAGGTCGCCTACGAAGATGGTCTTGCCCACGCCCAGCGGCGTAACGTCGACGACGATTTCGTCGGGCAGGTTCTCGAGCAGTGCGCTGACGGTCAGCTTGCGGGCCGAGAGAGCCAGCTTACCGCCGACTTTCACGCCCTCGGCGTTACCGGTCAGACGTACCGGAATGGCGATCGACACCGGCTTGCCGGCGGCGATGCGGTAGAAGTCGAGGTGCAGAATCTCCTCGCGGACGGGGTGGAACTGCGCTTCGCGCAACACGGCCTTCTCGGTCTTGCCGTCGAAGTCGAACTCCACGATGTAGGAGTTGGGGGTGTAGATCAGGGGCTTGATCTCGCGGGGGTCGACCGAGAACGATACGGTCTCGCCGTTGCCGCACAATACGCAGGGGATCAGACCCTCGCGGCGTACCGCCTTGGCGGCTTTCTTGCCGAAGTCTGCGCGCTTGGTCGCTTTTACAGCAATGGTTTTCATGTTGTTTTGTTTTTTTAGTTATTACCACCGGCGGTTCTCAACGCGGTCTCGCGGGCCGCATCCCATTTCCGCCTGTTTTCGGCACAAAGATAGGACTTTGTAATGAAATAATGAAAAATTAGGAATTAAAAATCGTTTCGTTATTTTGTGGAGCGGAGCAACGAAGAATGATATTTTTAATTCTCGAACAGCTCCCAGCCTTTTTCCACCTCGTGCAGGTCGGCGTCGACGCCGTTTTCGACGCGGGATATCGCGGCGGCCAGAGGGATCATCGTCGTGCGGTCGCGGGTGTCGATCGGCCGGTCGGCGGCGATGCCCGTGCGCTGCACGACCGAGCGGATGTAGGCCTGCGTATGATTCTCCGCCGGCGGCGCCCAGCGTGAAATCATCTCCGCGACGGTTCGCAGTCCATGCCGCTGCCGGTACGTGTCGAGCAGCACGAAGATCGCCCGGTAACCCCACGCCAGGGATCGGAACTGCTTGAACTCGGGGTCGCGCGAGGGCTGCACCTCGCCCTGGTAGCGCACGTTCGAGCGGCGGATGTTGCCGGGGTTGCAGTTAGTCAGTCCTCTTGCCATAGTCGGTCAGGATAAGGCCCCCGCCGATCGAGCAGCGGGCTGTAGGTTCGTATTCAGGGAAAAAGGCCGTATGGGCGTCGAGGTACTCCGTTGCACGGGCCAGCAGGGTGCGGGCCTGGAGCAGCAGCTGGCGTCGCAGCCGTCTCAGCGCCTCGTCGTCGGCCGGCTGCGCGTAGGAGGATTTCGGAGCGACGGTGCCGCTGCGGTCGGTGCGGATATTCAGGCGCGGCTGCACGAGCGTCCGGGTGTAGAGAGCCACCGGCGCTGCAAGGTAGTCGGTGCGCAGTTCGGGGTAGGCGTCGGCGAGCAGCTTGTCGTGGAGCCTGCGGCCGATCGCCGGGACGATCCAGCGCTCCTCGGCCGCCGCGATGTCCGCTTCGGCGATCGTCTCCGGCGGCAGGATCTCGTCGGCGCCGAACGCCAGTTTCAGGGCTTGCAAAGAGGTGATGAGGGTTTTCATTATTCGATGCTTCGGATGTTGTACTTCGTGATCTCGGAGAGGAATGCCTGCTGCTTCGGGTCGTCGGGGTCGTAGTCGAGTCCGTCGGCCTTGCGGGCTTCCCAAACCTTCATGTAGATGGGTTTCGAAC
>JAIDKM010000094.1 GCA_029051915.1 Alistipes sp.
ACCTGATGGTGGCGGCCGGCGGCGACGGAACGGTCAACTTCGTGCTCAACGCCATGAAACGCAAGGGGCTGGATATTCCCATCGGGGTGATTCCGGCCGGCACGGCCAACGACTTCGCCCGGGCGCTCGGCATGTCGGACAAGCCGCTCGAAGCGGCGCGGCAGATCGCGTTCGGAAGCATCGACCGGGTGGACTGCGGACGGGTCAACGACCAGTATTTTGTCAATGTGCTCTCGTTCGGGATCTTCACCACGACCTCGCAGCACACCTCCAACACAAGCAAGCACCTGATCGGCAAGCTGGCTTACCTGATCGAGGGCGTGAAAGAGTTCCGCTCGATGCACGCCGTGCCGCTCGAAGTGGTGGCCGACGGCGAGGCGTTCGACCTCGACTCGCTGATCGTGCTGGTCTTCAACGGCGAAACGGCCGGCGGCTTTCGCCTGGCGCGCCGCGCGTCGATCAAGGACGGACTTTTCGACTGCCTGATGCTCGAAAAGAAAAACGTGATCCGCTCGACGGAAGCGATGATCCGTTATCTGTTGGGCGGCAGTCCCAGAATCATCCGGCAGCTGCAGGCCCGGCGGCTCGACATTCGCTCGACGGTCAACGAACCTACCGATGTCGACGGACAGAAAGGTGCCGAATTCCCGCTGCATGTCGAATGCCTGCCCGGCGGACTGCAGGTGATGTGCGAAAAGGAAGAATAGTCGCCATTTCCGGGCGGCAGCCTGCGGACGGGTTTTTCGAATGGCCCGGAATGCCGCATGCACTGCTCCAAGAACAACGGTTTTAATTTGATATTCGAAGATGATCGCCAAAAACAAGCCCCTCGGGCGCGAAAACCTCAAGAAGGTTTCGATTTCGCGGATCAAGAAAGAGATGAGCGATGTGTTCTATCTTTCCGACGATCTGGTCATCATGGCGCTCGATGCGCAACACAACACCACGGCCGACCACCCCGTTTCGATCGACGGCTTTTCGGTCATCGTCATGATTGCGGGCGATGCCGTGATCTCGATCGACATGAAAGAGTACAACGTACGGCCCAACAACCTGGTATTCTGCAACTCGGGAAGCGTGATCCGCACGGTTCGCTGCTCGGCCAATGCCGCGGCGTTCGTGCTGACCTTCTCCAAGTCGTTCGTCAACGAGGTTCAGATCGACCTTTCGGCCTCGTTGCCCGTCTACATGCGTTTCGGCAAGGCGCCCGTGCTGGAGGTATCGCCGCAGGACGTGGCTGAGATCCGGCAGGTATTCCAACTTGTCAAGACCATGTTGCTGAGCGACAAGGAACGATATCGCCATGAGATCATCCGCTCGCTTTTCACGACGGCTTTCTACCTGATTATCGACATCAACCGGCGCGACGTGCAGGGCGAACAGAAGCGGGGGCGCTGCGAAGTGCTCTTCAGCGAGTTCATGAAGCTGCTGGAACAATACAACAAAAAAGAGCGCAATGTCAGCTTCTATGCCCGGCAGCTGAACATCACGCCCAAATATCTTTCGGCCGCCGTCAAGGAGGTGAGCGGCAAGACCGCAGCCCGATGGATCGACGAATCGGTGATCCTCGAAGCCAAAACCCTGCTGAAGTATTCGGGCATGAGCATTCAGGAGATCGCCTATCACCTCAATTTCTCCACCCAGTCGTTCTTCGGCAAGTATTTCAAGCAACACACCGGAACGTCGCCCTCGCGCTACAAACGCAAAGGGTAGGCGGCAGCTGCTATAACAGGTATTCGAGATCCGCGATGTCGTAGATCTCGGGCAGGCGGCGGTTGTCGACCAAGAGCGTGGGGGTTGTCGCGATCTTGTTTCTGCGGCAGAATTCCATCTGGGACTCCAGATCGTGCTGCGCCAGCGGATGGATGTCCAGTTCGGGCGGCAGCGTGCGTTTCCGGTACCAGTCGGAGATGATCCGGAAAGTCGTCTCCCAGGAATCCCGAATGCCGGACGAAATCATCCGCAAAGCTGCATTGTACGATTTTCTGTCGTCCGGATCCGTCGTGAAGATCAGCTCGATCCTGCAGGCGCCGAGTCGTGCGATCGTCTTGAGAGCTTCCGCGCATCCTGAAGATGCCGGATCGATCGCCAGGGCCAGCGTATGGTCGGATTCGGAATAATTGCTTACGGTGATGACTTCTGTGTCGTCGTCCGCCAGAGGAGGTTGCAGCGCGAGCAGCTGCCGGAATGTTTCGGGCGAACTCAACAACCGCTCGTGGCGTGTCCGCAGCCGCAGGGTTTCCGGATCCGGGGCCGGCATGCCGACGATGCGCGCGGCGCTCTGCCGGAAGAAGTAGACGACGGGATTTTCTTGTATGGCCTCGTCTCTCTTTGCAGTGAGTACGGTGCCTGTCCAGAGAGCCTGGAAGCGTTCGAACGAAAGTTCGCTGCGATGTCCCGAAACCGACCGAACCGTAACGGTCGATTCCGGGACATTCAGCTTTTCAACCGAAAAGAACGGATATTCATCCGTTCCTGCCGTTACGATGAACGGCCTTTCGAACTCCGGAAGCTGCCCGAATGTCGGACGGCAGACCCTTGTCGGCACATGCAACCTGTCGAGCGTGTCGCTCAAAGCCCGGATGCTGTGCGGCATGGGATGTCTTTCGTACGAAGCACGGATTCGCAACTCGTCGATCCGGATGCCGGCCCGACGAAGAAACAGATGCAGAAAACTGGGAATCGGATTCTTCATAAGCGGATCTGTGCTGTTGGGAGACGATACTCCCGGAGTTACCGGTTGATATATAAACGGAGCTGGGATGCTTTTGTTTATATCGAATTTTTGGGTGTCTTGAGGATAGGGGCGGGATTATCCGAAAAAGTCGTGCGTCGGAAGCAGAAAGAACGGCTTGCTGAAGGCCGTTCCTTCTGCCGATGATCCTTACCCTTGAATCACAACGTAAAGGAGCCTTCGTATTCGGCTTCCGAAGTAACGATTTTCAACGTGTAGCAACCTTCGTCGGCCGGAAGCGGGAGGTAGATCAGCCATTCGATTTCGCTGTTGCACGTATATTGGTAGACCGTCTGTCCGAACGCGTTGACGATCGAAGCTGTCGCCAGGCCCTCGGGAACATCGAACGCCACCTCGATCGTTCCCATGTCGGTGTCGAGATAGGCCGATACCGGCGACCCGATAGCCGACCGGGAGCGGGTGTCTCTCAGAGGTTTGTCTGTTGTTATTAGGACGATTGCGTATTTATCCTCATCTTTTTTAGGATTGTCGTCCGCATAAAGAGGTATCGTGCAGATTGCGACGATTGCCGAGAGAATGAACTTTTTCATGTCTACTGAATTTTTGTGTTTCCGATGATGCAAAATTATAGCAGAAAATACGAAATCCATCTCTTTCTCATATCCCAAATTAGTTGTGTAATATGTTGATAATAATATAACTAAATTTATTTAATTACCCTATTGTATTTCAGCATCGTGTTCGGATGTATAAATTTGAGAAAATAGTAAAAAAAGACTTGTAGGGATTCTGAAAAATCCATGTGATGTTTGATCCGGTTTCGATAATAAAAAGAAAAGACTTCTGCGCTGAACAAAAGTCTTTTCTCGATGGTTGATTCCGGTCGCTATTGTTGGCAGAAAGTTTCGAGGTGTTGCGGGATCGTTACCTCTTCGTTGGTAATATTCAGTTTGCTGCGAAGAATGTTCCGATAGTTGTAATAGGTTTTGAGCCGGATTCCCAAGACCAGGCAGATGGCGGACTTCGACATCTCCAGGCAGATCATGCAATACATGCCGAGTTCCTGAGCTGTCAGTTGCGGATATGTTTCGCGCAAACGGTCGATGATCCCCGGATGACGGTCGTTCAGAATGTCCTGGAACAACAGGAACATTTCGTTCGGCCCTTTCTTGGTCTGACTCGTGCCGTTCTGAGTCAGAAGCTGTTCGATTTTCGTATAGAAAAGTTCCTTGTCGTGGTTGTAATGGGCTGTCGTGTCGAGAATCTGTTTCAGGAATGCGATACGTCTCTCTGCGATTTCGGGGGCGATGGTCGGACTTTCCGTCTTCCGGGATGTTTCGTATTCCGCTTTCAGGCGCGAGATGGCGTTGCGATAGTCCGAGATCTTCTGCTCCTGCAGCAGAATCTGCTTCTTGCGTTGGCTGGAGAGCCACAAGGAGATGAAGAGAATGGCGATCAATAGGATCAGGGCGATGCACAACTGATACCGGTTACTCTTTTTCAGATAGAGATTTTGCATGACCAGTTGTTCGGTCTTGTATTTTTCTTTCAGAGCCGGAATGGATTCTTCTTTTTCCCGGAAGTAGAGCGTGTCGCTGATGGCCAATGCTTCGTGGTTGTATTCATAAGCTTGTTTGTATTTTCCTTGTTTCTTTAGAGAAACACCTGTCATATATATAATTTCCAAGCGATCCCGGGTTTGCGTTCCTTCCGTCAGATCGACAAGAGGTTGCAAGTAGATAAGAGCGCTGTCGGGCTTGTTTAATTTTATGTAAATATTACTTAGAATTAGATAATATGAAGATAGAGCATTTCCGTGATAGTACTTGGTAATAGCGTCTTGTAATATTTTTAGAGCATCGTTGTAATTCGCTTTTTCTTCGATCAACTTATTGGCCTGAAGTAATTCTAAAGACAAAATAGCTAATGTATCGTTTAGTTCGAAAGCGATTTCCTTTGCAATCTTATGGTATAATGCTTGGTTGGAATAATCTTTTAAAATTCTGAATTTCCGTATCGCCCCTATATAATTCCCTAACAGATTCTCTTTGTGGCCGATCTGCGAGAAGTGGCCGGCGGCTTCGAGATACTTGTCTTTGGCTTTCTCGACGAAATTCTGCGATTCGTAGAGTATGGCGAATGTATTGGCGATCAAACCTTTCAGATAGATGTCGTCCGTCTGCTGCGCATATTTTTCGGCTTTTTCGATCTGGACGATTGCCGAGTCGATATGCTGCATGTTTTCGTAGATGCGCTCGGAATAGAAATATGCCAGCGCCCGTTCTCTTTTGGGCCCTCGGTAGCGATAGTATTGCAACGCGGTGCGGATTAGCGTGTCGCGGTCGACTTCTATGCAGTTTTTGTCCAGCGCCTGCGAGTAGAGCAGGGCGAAGCGGGCCCGTCCCCTGCGTGTGTAGAGGGTGCGGCGGTCGACGGATCTCAGGGTCGTCAACGCACTGTCGGGACAGTCGGTCATCCGGCGTTCGGCATCGTCGAGTATTCGGAGCGTATGTTGCGAGTCGATACATCCGGAGAGAAAAACCAGGGATAGCAGGAGCAGGCCGGAAATTTTCTTCATGGTGATGCGGGTTAGTGCTTGTCAAAATTATAACAATAAATCGATTGCAGAAAATCGGGCGATCCGCCGTTGCGGAAATCTCCTCAAAAAAAAACGCGCCGGCAGGGAACCGGCGCGCTTTTATCGAAAAGGCGGGGCGTTTATTGCTCGACTCCTTTGGCTTCGAGCGCCTTGTCTACTTCGATGATGAAGTCCGAGAGGACGTTCATGTAGTTGATGAAGGCATCGTAGGCCGAATCGTAGGGATTGAAGTAGGAGTGTACGTCGCCGTCCGAGAGCCATTTGGTCGCCATGTAGTAGAAGTGATCCGAAGTCTGGAGGAAGTTCCATACATAGTCGAAATCGGGATTGCCCAGTCGGGCGATCTTCTCCTTCAGGGCATAGAGTTTCGAGAAGGCTTCGTTCTGCAGTTCGTTGCCGAGCCAGGCCGTTACGTCGCGCTCCTCGTCGGCCCACGACATGGTGTGCGGGCAGTGGAGCACCGAGACGGGCTGGTACTTCGTAGCGGCTTCGCTCACGGTGGCGAACTCCAGGTCGCCCGTCGCCAGCAGGGCCTCGGGCAGGGCCTTCATGAATTCGAAGATGCCTGTGTCGGCAGTCTGGTGTTCGCCGAAAGTCTCGTAGTCCATGAAAAGATTGATGACCTCGCCCGGCGTCTCTTCGGATGCCAGCCATCCGGCGAACTTGCCGGCCGTCAGCGGCCACTGATCCCACCCGCGGTCGGAGAACCGGAATGCGATGTCGTCCGAGAGCTTGTAATTGCGCAGCAGCAGGCGCATCCGCTGATCGATGGCGTTGGCGTAGACGAAGTTGGGCGATTTCCAGCCCAGCACATGCTTGGCGCCTTCGGCCAGCATCGTGTGGAAACCCATCTCTGCGACTGCGGCACCGATGTCGTCCGAGTAGATCAGCTCGGTGTTGCGGAATGCCGTGGGCTGCAAGCCGAATTCGTTGCGGATCGTCTCCGTGTGGAGTTTTACCTGCTGGGCGAAGTCCTCTTTCGAGGCCAGCGAGGCCAGCGAATGGGAGTAGGTCTCGGCCAGAAACTCCACGCAGCCGGTCGCCGCCAGCTCCTTGAACGAAGCGAGTACTTCGGGAGCGAATGCCCGGAACTGTTCGATGGCCGTGCCCGTGATCGAGAACGAACAGCGGAACCGGCCCTCGTTTTCGCGGATCAGCTTGAGCAGCAGTGCGTTCATCGGCAGGTAGCACTGGCGTGCCACTTTCTGCATGATGGAGCGGTTCAGCAGGTCGTCCAGGTAGTTGTGGTCCTTGCCCATGTTGAAGAACCGGTATTTCTTCAGACGCCAGGGCTGATGTACCTGAAAATATAGGCAGACAGTTTTCATGCGGGGGTCTTTTAGGTATTGTTTTATTGTTTCTTGGTCTCTTCGATCACCTCTTCGTAGACGGCCTTGATCTTGGCGGCCACGTTGTTCCATTTGAGGTTGGTAACCTCCTCCAGGCCTTTCGAGGCGAACATGTCGGCCAGCGCCGGGTATTTGATGAGTCCGTACATGGCGTCGGCCATGGCGTCGACATCCCAGTAATCGACCTTGACGGCGTAGTCCAGGACTTCGGCCACGCCGCTCTGCTTGGAGATGATGACCGGTACGTTGGAGCGCATGGCTTCGAGCGGCGAGATGCCGAACGGCTCCGAGACCGAAGGCATGACGTAGACGTCCGAGAGCTGGAACATCTTGTGTACGTCTTCGCCGCGCAGGAAGCCCGTGAAGTGGAACCGGTCGGCGATGCCGAGGCGGGCGACGCGGCGGATGACGTGGTTCATCATGTCGCCCGAACCGGCCATGACGAAACGCACGTTGGGCATGCGCTTGAGTACTTTGGCGGCCGCTTCGACGAAGTAGTCGGGGCCTTTCTGGTAGGTGATGCGGCCCAGGAACGTGATGATCTTGTCCTCGACGCCGCGTTCGGGAGCTTCGCCGGAGTTCTCGGCGAAACGGACGGCGTTGTGCATCGTTACGACGCGTTCGGCGGGGATGCCGTAGCGGTTGATGACGATGTTGCGCGTGAGGTTCGAGACGGCCATGACGCGGTCGGCGGCCTGCATGCCTGCGCGCTCGATGGCGTAGACCTGCGTGTTGACGTTTTCGCCGCTGCGGTCGTACTCCGTGGCGTGCATGTGCACGACCAGAGGCTTGCCCGAGACGCGTTTGGCGGCGATGCCGGCGAAATAGGTGAGCCAGTCGTGGGCGTGGATGATGTCGAACTGCCCCTCCAGGTCGCGGGCGACCTGTGCGGCGACGACGGCGTAGCGGGCGACCTCCTCCATGAGGTTGGCGCCGTACTTGCCGGAGAAGGTGTAGCGCTGCTTCCATGCGTCGGTCGTCGACCAGGTTTTCTGTCCTGTCTTGACGAACCGCTCGTGGTAGTCGGCGTACTCCTCGGGCGAAATGTAAGGCACCATGTTGGAGTCGATCCGGATGAACGACATGTTGGTCAGGATGTCGTCGGCTCCGCTTCCGGTGGCACCGTACAGTGCTTCCACTTCGCTGGCGTTCAGCACATGGGTGAAACGCTGATCCTCGTCGCCGTAGGCATGCGGCACCACGAACGTTACTTCGACGCCGTTGCGTGCCAGACCGCGGGTCATGCCGTAGCAGGCGGTGCCCAGGCCGCCGGCGATGTGAGGCGGAAACTCCCAGCCGAACATTAAAACTCTCATAGCTATCCTTTCTTTACACTAATTTCTTACTTTTCGCCTTTCCGCTCGCGGATCATGCGGTAGATGTTCAGCACGGCCCCGACGCTCCATGCCTGCGAAATGGCTCCGCGGTAGGTGTAGGGCGGGTCGGCGTCGTAGAGGTCGTTGATCGAACCGATGCCGTAGACCTGGATGTCCTCCTCGAACGAGGCGAGGATCTCCTCGGCCTGCGGGAGGAAGGCGTCGCCGTCGATGTCAAAGCTGGCCTGCACGTAGAACTGCAGCAGCCACGGCCATACCGATCCGTTTTTCGAGGCGAAGTCGCGTTCGGCGGGCGTGCCGTCGCAGACGCCGCGATAGTCGGGGTGGCGGGGCGTGAGCGATCGCAATCCCTTGGGTGTCAGCAGGTGCTGGCGGACGGTGCGGAGCACGTCGATCTGCGTCTCGATGTCGGGCATCTTGTAGGGCAGGCCGCAGGCGATCGCCATGTTGGGGCGGATCGTGTCGTCGGCGCCGCAGACTCCCACGCAGTCGGCCAGATAACCCTGCGGCAGTCGGAACATTTCGTTGAACGAGGCGGCCGTACGGGCCGGCAACTCCTCCCATGCCCGGACGAACTCCATGTCGCCGTTCTCTCCGGCCAGCCGCAGAGTATAGCATACGGCATTGTACCACAAAGCGTTGACCTCGACCTGGTAGCCGTTGCGCGGCGTTACGGCGCGACCGTCGACGACCGAGTCCATCCACGTGAGGGGCAGTTCGTCCGAGGAGGCCCAAATCAAGCCGTTCTCGTTGAGAACCGCGCGTCCCGCGATGCCGCAGCGGTAGCTTTCGAGCACCTGTTTCATGGTGTGGCCGTAGCGTTCCCAGATCGTCCGGCCGTCGAGTTTGGTTTCGAGCTGCTGGAGTGTCCAGAAGAACCACAGCGGAGCGTCGGCAGCCACGGCGGCCGATGCCGAACCGGTGAACATGCCGTCGTGCATGCTGCGAACCTGCGTGTCGAGGGCGTCGATGCAGTCCTCCTTATGATCCTGCGCCAGCGTCAGTCCCGGCAGGGCGATGAATGCCTGGCGGGCCGAAAATCCGGGCCACGGATACCCTGCGACCACTTCGGTGCGGTTGTCCGGGCGGCGGATCACGAACTGGCGTGCCGAGTGCTCCAGGCAGCTGATGAAGTCGATCTTATGGGTACGGCGGGCGATCGAAGCCTCGAATACCTCCTCGATGGTCTTGGTCGAGCCCATCTCGTCGAGCGATGCCGAGAAGATGATGCTCTCGCCTTTCTTGAGCTCGGTTTCGAAATAACCGGTGGTCAGCAGATCCTCGTGTCCCTCGTACCCGCGGGCGATGTCCTGCAGGTACTCGAAGTTGTAGTACCAGTCGGGAGCCGGTACGAACTCCGTGCCGGGTTTGCTGGTTTGGAGATAGAGCCACGGAAATGACTCGTACAACCGGCATTTCACGCCGTTGATCGCCGGGTAGGAATGGCCGTTGGCCTCCATGTTGGCTTTCGTGAGGGCGTGTTTGTCGCGGAAAGCGAGGAAAGGCCGCAGCCGCAACCGGGTTTCGGAATGCGCATCGACGAGCGTATAGCGGATCATCAACTGGGTGCGCTTGTGGATCCACAGCATCTCCTTTTTCAGAATCACGCCGCCGACGCGATAGGTGATCGTCGGGGTGGGCGTGTACTGGAAGTCGGTGATGTACTTGTGGCCGCGCGGCTCGTAAACCCCCTTGAAGCGATGCAGCGCCAGGTTGAAGTGCTGGTCGTGCTGCACGATCGTCTCGTCGAGCGACGAGAGGAGCAGATAGGTGTTCTCGCTCCGGTCGATGGGAGCCACGATCAGGCCGTGGTAGCGGCGCGTATTGCAGCAGACGATGGTCGTGCTCATGTAGCCGCCGATGCGGTCGGTGGCGAGCATCTCCCGCTGGAGCGAGTACTCCAGGTTGCCCAGTTCGCTTTTATCGAAGGTTAGTGCTGACATATCGCTGTGGAAGGCTTTGGTTTCGTGTTATGAAGATAGCGATTTTTTCGACAACTTGTCCTTTTGTTCTGAAAAATTTCCGTTTTAGAACTTATTTATCCGAAAATTATGCCCATTTGACCAGCGCGAAGTCCATGCGGTGGGGCAGCAGATCGTTGTGGGGATAGACACGCAGCGC
>JAIDKM010000095.1 GCA_029051915.1 Alistipes sp.
TGCTTCATGTGCCTGCCTCGGGCTTCCGCGAGCGCCTGACGGGAGCCCTGTCGAACGTCGGCGCGGGCGGTTGGGCCTGGTCGGCATCGCCCTACGCTGCAGGCAACGAGAATGCGAGCGGCTTCCGGCTCCAATCGGGAAACATCGATCCGATGAACAACTTCGAACGCTCCTACGGCTTCACCGTGCGCTGCGTCCAGCATCTGCGAGCTGTTTTTATTGTATCTTTGCATAATAGCCATAAACAACAATGATGAAAAAAATCCTCCTCCTGCTGACAACCCTGACGCTGGTGTCGGAACTTGCGGCCGAAAACTACCCCTACCGCAGCGACGTACTATGGGTCGCGCGGCCCGATCATGCCGACTGGCTCTACCGGACGGGCGAAAAAGCGACCGTGGAAGTACAACTGTACCGCTACGGAATTCCCCAAGAAGGAGTCGTGGTGCGATATGAAACGGGCCCCGAACTACTGCCGGCCGACGCCGCAGGTGAAGCGGTGCTGAAAAACGGCGTGGCGACGATCCCGCTGGGAACCCTGAGACACCCCGGATTCCGCGACTGCCGCCTGACGGCGACCATCGACGGCAAGACCTACCGCCACCATGTCAAGGTAGGATTCTCGCCCGAAAAGATCGAACCTTACACCGGAATGCCGGCCGATTTCGACGAATTCTGGGCTGCCAACAAAGCCGAACAATCGAAATACCCGCTGCACTACACGAAAGAACGGGCAGAGAAATACTGCACGGAGAAGGTCGACTGCTACCTGGTGAAACTCCGACTGAACAAACAAGGACAATCCATCTACGGCTATCTGTTCTATCCGAAAGGAGCGCAGCCGAAAAGCTGTCCTGCGGTGCTCTGCCCCCCGGGAGCCGGCATCAAGACCATCAAGGAACCCCTGCGCCACAAATACTATGCGGAGGCGGGCTGCATCCGTTTCGAATTCGAGATACACGGCCTGCACCCCGACCAACCGGAAGAACGCTTCCGTGAACTGGCAGCGGCATTCAACGGCCGCGAAAACGGCTACCTGACCAACGGACTGGACGACCGGGACAACTACTACATGAAACGAGTCTATCTTGCCTGCGTGAGAGCCGTCGACCTGCTGACGTCGCTGCCCGAGTGGGACGGCCGCAACGTCATTGCGCAAGGAGGCAGTCAAGGCGGCGCGCTGGCGCTGGTGGCGGCCGGGCTGGACGAACGGATAACGGCCTGCGCGGCCAATCACCCGGCGCTGAGCGACATGGCGCGATTCGAGAAAGGCGAAGCGGACGGATACCCCCACTTCTCGCGCATGCGGAACATGCGAACGCCCGAGAAAATACGGACGATGGCCTACTATGATGCGGTGAACTTCGCCCGCCGGATCCGGGTACCGGTTCGCATGACGTGGGGCTACAACGACGACACGTGTCCCCCGACCACGAGCTATGCGGTATACAACGTGCTGCAAGGCCCCAAAGAAGCCCTGATCACCCCGATCAACGAACACTGGACGTCCGAGGCGACGGAACGCGGACACCTGGAGTGGATTCTGAAGAACCTGCGCGAATAAACGAGGGCGGTTCTACGGAGAGGGAATCGACCGACCGGAACCGAAGGGAAACGGCCCGGCGAAGGAACCCGGCCGAAAAAAAACGAAGGCATGGTTTTCGCCATGCCTTCGGAAAGCAACGGAAACGAAGATCAACGCCCCAGTCCGTCGATGACGGTGGCGACGCGCTCGAAGACCTCCTCCATCGTACCGGTGCCGTTGACGGAAGCGTACTTGCCCTGTGCGGCGTAGAAGTCGGAGACGACGGCCGTCTGCCGGTGGTAGACCTCCAACCGCCCGCGGATCACCTCCTCGGAAGTATCGTCGGCACGCCCCGAGTCCTTGCCGCGCAAGAGAATGCGCCGCACCAACTCCTCCTCGGGAACGTGGATGTCGATCATGACGTCGACCTTCAACCCGTGTTTCTCCAAAATCCGGTCGAAAGCCTCGGCCTGCACCGTGGTACGGGGGAACCCGTCGAAGATACAACCCTTGGCATCCTTGTGCGTGGAGACGTACTCCTCAATCATGCCGATGACGATCTCGTCGGGAGCCAACTTGCCCTGCGCGATGCAGGACTCCATGCTGCGACCCAACTCCGTGCCGCGACGGATATGCTCGCGGATCACCTCGCCCGTCGACACGTGATCGATGCCGTAATGCGTTTTCAATCGCTGGGCCTGCGTACCCTTGCCGCAGCCCGGAGCGCCGAATAAGACGATATTTACCATACTGAAATCGCTTGATTTGACCCGACAAAAATAGGTGATTTTTTTGGGAAAATAGAAAGATTCGGTTAGTTTTGTAAAAAAATTAAGGAATGCCGCAACAGAAAAAACGCACCGAAATCGCCGAGTTGGGCGAATTCGGCCTGATAGACCGCCTGACCGCGGGCTTCGCGCCCTGCAACGCCTCGACCCTGCGCGGAGCGGGCGACGATGCCGCCGTGATCGCCCCGGGCGCCGACGAACGGATCGTAGTCTCGACCGACTCGTTGTATGAAGGAGTGGACTTCGATCTGACCTACTTTCCTCTCAAGCACCTGGGATACAAAGTGGTAACGGCCGCCGTGAGCGACATTCTGGCGATGAACGCCACGCCGTCGCAGATCCTGGTGTCGCTGGGAATCTCGGCCAAGCTACCGGTGGAAGCGCTCGACGACCTGTATGCCGGAATCCGCTTTGCGTGCGAAGAACACAAGATCGACCTTGCGGGAGGCGACACGCGGGCGACGATGACGGGGCTGGCGATCACGGTAACGGCGATCGGCCATGCGCGCGAAGAACAGATAGTGAGCCGCAACGGAGCGGGTCAGAACGACCTGATCTGTCTGACGGGCAATCTTGGAGCGGCCTACATGGGTCTCCGGCTCCTTGAACGCGAAAAACGGGTGCTGGCCGACGTAACCGACCCGCAGCCGCAGTTCGCGGGATACGAATACCTACTGGAGAAGTACCTCAAGCCGAGACCCCGCACCGACATCCTGACGGCACTGGCCGAAGAGAAGATCGTACCCACGTCGATGATCGATCTGTCGGACGGACTGGCCAGCGACCTGATGCAACTGTGCCGCGCGTCGAAATGCGGAGCCCGCATCTATCTGGAACGCATACCCATAGCCAAGCAGACGACGGCCCTGGCCGAAGAGATGCACATGGATCCTGTGGTGGCGGCGCTCAATGGAGGAGAAGACTACGAACTTCTCTTCACGGTGCCCCTGACGATGCAGGAACGGGTGATGAGTCTTGGGCTGGTAGATGTCATCGGCCACATCACGCCCGAATCGACGGGCTGCTACCTTGTTACGCCCGACGGATCGGATATCCGCCTGCGGGCGCAAGGATTTCCGGAGAAATAACGAAGCCTCAGGGAAGCGCATGAAACCCCTGTTCACAGAACGGGAAATCCGGGCGGTAGCGATCTTCCTGCCGCTGGCGCTGCTGGCATTGACGGCGCTGCTGCTGGCACGTCCGAAAAATGAACCGGCCCCGTCGGAACGAACGGAACCGCGAAGCGAAGAAGGGACGGAACGGATTCGGGCTACGGAATTCGACCCCAACACGGTAACGTATGAAGAACTGCGCGAAATGGGGCTGACGCCGAACGAAGCGGCGGGCCTGATCCGCTACCGCTCCTATGACAAGATATTCCGCATACCGGAAGATGTGGCGACGTGCTACGCGATCGGAGATACGCTCTACCGGAAACTGGCACCCTACATCCGCATCGGCCGCCGATATGCTACGGCCCCGAACGGATACCGCCCGGGACGTCCGATAATCCGCTGCCAAGAACCCGAGCCGTTCCGCATAGACACCGTGAGCGCCCGCTACCTACGAGCCATCGGCGCGATGACGGAAAGGCAAGCCAAGACCTTCGTGAAGTGGCGCGACACCCACCCGATACATGATCTGGACGAACTACGCGAATGCTATGCAGTGAGCGACTCTTTGGCCGCAGCGCTGGAACCCTATGTAATTTTCCCGGAAGAGACGCCGGTCGAACCCCGGTTTCCGATCGGACTGAACGCAGCGGACTCGACGCAACTGCTCCGGGTAAACGGCATAGGCCCCCGAACGGCGGGCCGGATCGTACGCTACCGGGAACGGCTGGGCGGATTCGTCCGGAAAGAACAACTCTCCGAAGTAGAAGGCATGACGGAGAGCAACTATGAAAAGATTTTACGACAAATTTACTGCGACAGTTGCGAAATTCGGAAAATTCGTATTAACTTTGCGACCGCCGAAGAATTGGCGAAGCATCCCTACATGCCCCCGCCGCGACTTCGGAAGATACTGAAAGTACGACAGTTGAAAGGAGGCTGGAAGACCGCAGAAGAATTCTACGACGAAGACATACTGAAACCCGACGAAGCCGACAGAATGGCTCCGTATCTGGATTTCGGAATTCCGAGCGGTTCCGACGACGAGTAAACGACACGGAAGGGCAAGATGCGATCGGGAGATTGCAACCCCGGGAGAAAAAAACGAAGCGAGCGATTCGAAAAAGAGAGGATCGATCGCCGAAGCCGAAAAAAACGAGATTAAAAACTAAAAAAAAGAGAATACTATGATTATCATGCCGGTAAAAGAGGGCGAAAACATCGAACGCGCCCTGAAGAAGTTCAAACGCAAATACGAGCGCACGGGTGTTCTGAAAGAACTCCGCCGTCGTCAGTACTTCACCAAGCCCTCGGTGCAGAAGCGTGAAGCGATGATGCACGCCGTATATGTAGAACACATGTACCGCGACGAAGACTAAAGGGACGTGCAGTCCTAAAAAAGGAAGTCCGCCGATTTGGCGGACTTCCTTTTTTATGCGGCCTGAAGGGAACGGCCCGGCCGAACCGCGCACGCCCCTACTGCCAGGCAACCGAGATGACCGACCGGGCCGGAGCATCGAGGACGAAATCGCCCCGGTCGCTGCGGACGACATACTGCTGGGCGCTGCTGCCGCTGTTGAGCAAGACGAGGGCCAACGAACCGTCGGGATTCTCGAAGACCGAGCAAGCGGCGCCGGCCGAACGGATGCGGCAAGCATCGCGCCGGATGACCTTCGACATGTGGCCGATGGCGTACCAATGGCTGCGGAAGTTGAGCGACGAGAAGGAATAACTGCCGTCGCAGTCGACGAAGCCGTAGCAAGTGGTGCAACCGCCGGGACGGTTGGGCCCGCGGTCGGCGTCGAGCATGAAATTCCAAAGCACGACGGCGCGACAATAATTATTGACCGTACCCAGGCAGACGTCCGACATATGCCACATGAGGTTGTCGCCGAAGTCGGGGCACCAAGTACCGATGGACTGTTCGGTGAAGTAGATGTGCTTGTCGGGAGCGGCCCGGTGCACCTGGACCAACGCGGTATAGGAACCGCCGTAAGCATGCCAGGCCGAGCCGTCGAAGAACTGGGCCGCCTCGGGATCGGCGAAGATAGAAGTAACGTAGTCGGGGACGTCGAAATTATGGTCGTAAGCCCATATCTTGGTGGTGATGCCGTTGTCCCGGAATGCCGGGCCGAGGTAACGCTTGACGAACTCGCGCTGCTGGTCGGACGACATGTAGGTCGAAGCCGAATTACCCTCGTTGAGCGGCTCGTTCTGCGGCGTGATGGCCTCGATGGAGAAACCCTCCTCCTGCATGGCGAAGATCCACTGCACGAAGTACTCGGCGTAGTCGGCGTAATACTTGGGATCGACGCGTCCGCCGGCCCACCGATCGTAGGAACCGGAGCCGCTGACGGGCATCTTCATCCACAGAGGACAAGTCCACGGAGCGGCGATGATCTTCACGTCGGGATTGATGGCGAGGATCTCGCGCAAGACGGGCAACACGTCGCGCCGGTCGTACTCGTGCAACTCGAAGAACTCGATCCCCGGGCGATCGCAACAAGTGTACTCGTCGAGCGAGAAATCGGAACAACCGATCGAGATCCGCACGTAGTTATACCCCAGTCCCTCGTCGGGATCGAAGGCCGCGCGAAGGATGCGGTCGCGGTCGGCGGCCGACATTTTCAACAAATTATAAGCGGCCGAGCCGGTGATGGCGGGGCCGAAGCCCTCCATCGTCTGGTAACGGGTCTGCGGATCCGTAATCACCTCGTTGGCGGTCGAAGCGGCAGAAGCAGCGACCGAGGGCGTGAACGGAGCGAAAAGCGACTTCTTATCGG
>JAIDKM010000096.1 GCA_029051915.1 Alistipes sp.
ACCGGCTGTTCGTTGCTCGAAGCCGTGCAGCAGGCGTTGAAGCAGGTCGTCGGCGCCTATGCCATCGCGATCGTCGAGAAAAACAATCCCGACGAGATCATCGCGGCGCGCCAGAGCAGTCCGATGGTTGTGGGCATCGGCAAGGATGAATATTTCCTGAGTTCCGATGCGACTTCGATCATCGAATATACCGAAGATTTCGTCTACGTGAACGACGGCGAGATCGCCGTAATCAATCGCCACAAGCCTCTGAAGGTCGTAACGCTCGACAATCAGGAGAGCGACATCGACATCAAGAAACTGCAGCTTTCGATTTCGCAGCTTGAGAAAGGCGGTTACCCGCATTTCATGCTCAAGGAGATCTACGAGCAGCCCGGAACGCTGGTCGATTGTATTCGTGGGCGCATCAATGCCGAAACTTACGAGGTGAAGCTCTCGGGGGTCATCGACCACCGCGACAAGTTCGTCAATGCCCGGCGCATCATCTTCGTGGCGTGCGGTACTTCATGGCACGCGTCGTTGATCGGCGAACATCTGATCGAGTCGATCTGTCGCATTCCGGTCGAGGTAGAGTACGCTTCGGAATTCCGCTATCGTAATCCGATCATCCGTGAGGACGACATTGTCATCGCCGTATCGCAGTCGGGAGAGACGGCCGACACGCTGGCTGCCGTGGAGCTGGCTCGCAAGGCCGGAGCTTTCGTATTCGGCATCTGCAACGTGGTGGGGTCTTCGATCGCCCGGGCGACCGATTCGGGTGCCTATATTCATGTGGGGCCCGAGATCGGCGTGGCTTCGACCAAGGCTTTCACGGGACAGGTAACCGTCATGGCGATGCTGGCACTGGCCATCGGACGGGAAAAAGGCACCGTGGCGGACGATTACTATCGCGAGGTGTCGAAAGCTCTGCTGGAGTTGCCGCAGACGCTGAAAGAGGTACTCAAGGTGGGCGATCAAGTCAAGGATTTGGCGAAGATCTTCACCTATGCGCATAATTTCATCTATCTGGGGCGCGGTTACAACTACCCCACGGCGTTGGAGGGTGCATTGAAACTCAAGGAGATATCCTATATTCATGCCGAGGGCTACCCTGCCGCCGAAATGAAGCACGGCCCCATCGCGCTGATTGACGCCGAGATGCCTACCGTAGCGATTGCGACGCCCGATCATACCTATGAAAAGACCGCTTCGAACATCGAGGAGGTGAAGGCGCGCGGCGGCAAGATCATCGCCGTGATGGCGCGTGGCGACGAGCATGTGCGCAAGTCGGCCGACTACTGCATCGAGGTGCCGGTCATCACCGAGTGCCTGATGCCGATCATCGTGTCGATCCCTTTGCAGCTGATGGCTTACTACATTGCCGTCTACAAGGGCCGCAATGTCGACCAGCCCCGTAACCTGGCCAAGTCGGTAACGGTAGAATAAAAAAGAGTTCGGTACAACACCGAACTCTTTTTTTAGCAGGAGCCAGGGCCCTACTACATCATCTCTTCGTAGGCGTATTGCACGGCGCGATTCAGCAATTCGATGAATGCGTGCGTTTTGCGGAACTCTTTTACGGTGCGTTCCACAAGGTTGTCAGCCAGCAGAAACTCTTTATCTATCTTCTTTTCGATACACCAATCCTTGTGCTTCAGCAGTTCGGCGAATTCGCTGTCGGCTGGGAAGCCGTTCGGCACGCGTTTCAATTTGTTGTCCGTGTTGAGCCGGAATCCTTTGGCTGCGTCGATGGCCTTGACCATTTCGGCGCCGTTGTCGAAAATCTCTTCCCGTACGGAACGAAGCAACACGCTTTCGGGGCAGTAGATGCCCGAAATAAGCATGTGCTCGCCGACGAAATTATCGCCGTTGGGTGCAAGATGCAGGTAGTAACCGGCATAACCGGACTTCTTGCCGTGCGGAGCTACGAAGATGCCGATCCAGTTCTTGTAAGGGCTTTTGTCGTTCGAGAACCGCGTGTCGCGGGCGATCCGGTAGGTGCAGTCCTGCACCCGCAATCCGCGTACCGACGGGTCGAACGAGGAAATGCCCTCGATCAGTTCTTCGGTCAGCGCCGCGATGCGTGTCCGAACATGGGCCCATTCGGCACGGTGAGCGTCGAACCATTCGCGGTTGTTGTTGTCGTGCAGCCGCGACAGGAAGTCGAGAATCTCCTCCATGCTACCAAGCGAACAGCGGATAATCGGCCATCAGTGCGTTGACGTCGCGGCGGACTGCTGCGATATTTTCCTCGTTTTCGGGGTCGAGCAGCACACGGTCGATCAGTTCGACGATATAGTCCATTTTGTCCTCCTTGAGTCCGCGGGTCGTGATGGCCGGCGTGCCGAAGCGCAGGCCCGAAGTCTGGAACGGCGACCGCGAGTCGAACGGCACCATGTTCTTGTTGGTGGTGATGTCGGCGGCGACCAAGCATTTTTCGGCCTGCTTGCCCGTCAGGTCGGGGAATTTGGTGCGCAGGTCGACGAGCATCAGGTGGTTGTCCGTACCGCCCGAAACGATCTTGTAGCCTCGTTTGGCGAAAGCCTCGGCCATTGCTCGGGCGTTGGTCTGCACCTGCTTCTGGTACTCCTTGTAACTTGGGTCGAGGGCTTCGCCGAACGCCACGGCCTTGGCCGCGATCACGTGTTCGAGCGGCCCGCCCTGGATGCCGGGGAAGACGGCCGAATTGAGAATCTGCGACATCATCTTGACCGCGCCCTTCGGGGTAGTCTGTCCCCACGGATTTTCGAAATCCTTGCCCATGAGGATGATACCGCCGCGCGGGCCGCGCAGGGTCTTGTGAGTAGTCGAAGTAACGATATGTGCATACTGCACCGGGTTGTCGAGCAGCCCCGCAGCGATCAGACCGGCCGTGTGGGCCATATCGACCATGAAAATGGCGCCTACCTTGTCGGCGATTTCGCGCATGCGCTTGTAATTCCACTCGCGGGAATAGGCCGAAGCGCCGCCTACGATCAGTTTGGGCTTGCACTCGAGAGCCAGGCGCTCCATCGCATCGTAGTCGATGCACCCGGTCGCTTCGTCGAGCCGGTACCCTACAGCCTTGAAATATTTACCCGACATGTTGACCGGCGAGCCGTGCGAGAGATGCCCGCCGTGTGCCAGGTCGAGCCCCATAAACGTGTCGCCCGGCTGCATGCAGGCGAAGAATACGGCCATGTTGGCCTGTGCGCCCGAGTGGGGCTGCACGTTGGCGTACTCGGCGCCGTAGAGCTGGCAGAGACGTTCGATGGCGAGGTTTTCGACTTGGTCGACAACTTCGCAGCCTCCGTAATAACGGGCTGCAGGATAGCCTTCGGCGTACTTGTTGGTCAGAACCGACCCCATCGCTTCCATCACCTGGTCGCTTACGAAGTTTTCCGAGGCGATCAACTCGATGCCGTGCATCTGACGGCTGCGTTCGGCAGCGATCAAATCGAAAATCCGGGAATCTCTTTTCATGTATCGGAAATTTTTTGTAGTTGAAGTTTCTGAAGTGTAAAGATAGTGAAAATAGATGAAATGCAAGTGCTGCGACAATGTTTAAAATATTTTTTGTACCTTAGCGGCGCTTAAAACGAACAATCTACTTATTAAAATACGAGAAACCATGAAATTACTCGAAGGAAAAGTGGCTGTCGTAACGGGTGCCGCACGCGGCATCGGCAAGGCCATCGCGCTGAAATTCGCCTCGGAGGGCGCCGACGTGGCATTCACCGACCTGACGATCGACGAAAACGGCAAGGCTACCGAAGCCGAGATCGCTGCACTGGGTGTCAAAGCCAAAGGCTATGCTTCGAACGCGGCCAATTTCGAAGAGACGCATAAGGTCATCGACGAGATCGTGAAAGATTTCGGCCGCATCGACATTCTGGTGAACAACGCCGGTATCACGAAGGACGGTCTGATGATGCGCATGACCGAGGCTCAGTGGGATGCCGTGCTGACGGTGAACCTCAAGTCGGCATTCAACTTCATCCACGCCGTAACGCCCGTCATGGC
>JAIDKM010000097.1 GCA_029051915.1 Alistipes sp.
AGGCCAAGGAGATGATGGCGCTCTATACCAATAACAAGGTCGCCGCCATGCAGCAGGCCGGGGATTTCGACGGCATCATCGCCTTGGCCGACGCTCAGTTGGCCAAGAATCCCGAGAGCGCTTTGTTCCAGAACGTGCGTTTGCAGGCTTACGCCAATAAGAAGGATTATTCGAAGGTCATCGAGTTGGGCGAGGCCGCTGCTGCCGCTCAGACCGAGGAGGCCGACAAGTCGTTGATGTACTACCTCTTGGGCGCCGCTTACAACGCTCGCGACATGAAGCCGCAGGCCATCGCCGCTTTCCAGAAGGTAACCGCCGGCCCGGCTGCTCAGAATGCCGCCGCCGCTTTGGCCGAGCTTTCGAAATAAGGGACGTCTCTTTTCGATTCGCGCACTCCCGCCGGCAGGTCGGGGGTGCGTCTTTTTTCAGCAGCTTCGGCCCGGAGTGGCGGGGGAGTAAAAGGTTTCCGCCAGTGCGGCCGCAGATTCAGCAGTCCACTCTCGATGCAAACTTCTGCATCGTCAGTTGTTCATCCCAGTTTGTCGGAGAGCCTCTCTCTCCGTCATTCATTCCAGCGATTGCTTCTCATGGTTGCTTCGGGCTACCGCAACCTCACGTCGGGAGCCCTGACGAACGTCGGCACGGAAGGCGGATGCTTGAGTTCTTCGCCGTCCGCCGCCGGTTCCGTTACCGCAAGCGGCCCGTGGTTCAACTCGGGTAACGTGAACCCGTTCAACAGCCACAACCGGGGCCACGGCATCCCCGTGCGCTGCGTCCAGTATCTGCAGGCTGCTTTTTTCAATGAATAGCGAATAATCCCGCCGGCACAAAAAGCGGCAATAGCGGCCGATTACCGCTTGATGTTCTCTTGAATCCTCCGCAGGCCGCTGCGGACCAGGGGCGTTTCGCCGAATCGGGCAGTAAATTCTTCTTCGTCCATCTCAAGCCACCGCTCGGGTGTCAGCGTCCGCGGGTCGTACAGCGGGTCGAAGGCTTCGTTGGCGTGCCGCGGGGTGCGGCGGTTGTAGGGACAGCAGCTTTGGCATTCGTCGCAGCCGAATATCCAGCCGTGCAGGTCGATTCCGACTGCCGGTTCCCGTTCTATCGTGTGGCACGAGATGCAGCGGTTCGCATCGATCCGGCGCGGCGCTACGATGGCTCGCGTCGGACAGCGTTCCGCACAGTTGCGGCACTCTCCGCAGCCCGTTCCTTCGTACGGGGCGTCGTACGTCTCCGTCTCGTCGCACAGGAGGAGTTCTCCCAATAATATATAGGTGCCGTATCGGGGCGTTACCAGCAGCGATTGTTTCCCGATCCAGCCCAGCCCCGCTTCTACGGCCAGTTGTTTTTCCGCCAGCGGCGCCGTGTCTACGAATGCGCGGCCTTCGAGCGTAGGGTAGCGGGCTTTCAGCTCCGCCAGCAGGCGGGCCAGCATCTCCTTGATCGTCGCATGGTAGTCCCTCGCGCAGGCATACGAGGCAATCTTCGTCCGATGATCGGCCGGGTATCCGTCGCTCGCCGGGTTCTTGTAGTTCACCGCACAGACTACCGCCGTGCGGGCTCCTTCCACCAGTCGCCGGGGGTCGAATCGTTTCTCGGCGTTTCGTTCCAGGTATCCCAGCGAGGCTTGATAGCCCGCCGCCAGCCACTCCCGGAAATGGCGTTCGTTGTCGGCCAGTCGACGGCACGGGGCCACTCCGCAGAGGTCGAATCCCGCTTCGGCGGCAAGTTTTTTGATAGTCGATCGGTCAAGCATGACAATAATTTTGCGCCAAAAGTAGTGATTTTTGGCCGGAAATTCGTAAGTTTGCAGCGTACTTTCGCAAGTCGGCGACTTGTTATCAAATTGGAAAACAGTATGACATTCAATACACTTCGCGAATTGGCCTGCCAGAGCGTGGATCGTTTCGCGTCGCGGGTCGCTTTTTCGATGTTCGAGGGCGACGACGTTACTTACGCCGAGGTGGGCCGCCGCATCGAAAAGGTGCAGCAGATTCTCCTCGGCGCGGGTCTTTCGGCTGGCGACAAGGTCGCTTTGTTGAGCAGCAGCATGCCCAACTGGGGCGTTTGTTACTTCGCCGTCGTTTCGGCCGGCATGGTCGTCGTGCCGATCTTGCCCGATTTTTCGGGCGAGGAGCTCGACATGATCGTCGGGCACTCCGAGTCGAAGGCTTTGTTGGTCTCGGACAAGTTGTTTTCGAAGCTCTCCAAGTCGACCATCGAGCGGCTCAACGTCGTCGTGCGCACCAAGAATCTGGGTATCATCGCACAGCACGTGCACGGCGAGGGTTCTCTCGCGGTGCCTGCTCCCGACGATCTGGCCGCCATCATCTATACGTCGGGCACTACGTCGAAGCCCAAGGGGGTGATGCTCACCCACGCCGCTCTCTGTTCGCAGGTGTTGCTCTCTTCGTCGATCTTTCCCATCGACGAGCACGACGTCTTCCTCTCGGTGCTTCCTTTGTCGCATACTTACGAGTGTTCCATCGGCTTGATCTATCCCTTCTCGATGGGTTCGCGGGTCGTCTACATGGATCGGCCGCCCACGGCTTCGGCTCTGATGCCCGCTTTGCGGGCCGTGCGGCCTACCGTGATGTTGATCGTTCCGTTGATTATCGAGAAGATCTACCGCCATCAGGTTTTGGCCAAGTTCAACTCCACCCGGTTGTGGCGCCTGCTCTATCGCATCGGCTTCGCACGGCGTTACCTCCATCGGGTCGCCGGTAAGAAGTTGATGAAGCTCTTCGGGCGGCGCCTGCGTTTTTTGGGCATCGGCGGGGCGAAGCTCGACGGAGGTGCCGAGCAGTTCCTCCTCGAATCGGGCGTTCCCTATGCCATCGGCTACGGGCTCACCGAGACGGCTCCTTTGTTGGCCGGGGCTGCTCCGGCGCAGGTGCGGCTGGGTTCCACCGGGCCGCAGGCTCCGGGCGTTACCTTGCGTCTGGAGAACGTCAATCCCGATACGCGGCAGGGCGAGATCGTGGCACATACTCCCAGCATCATGCTCGGTTACTTCAAGAATCCCGAGGCTACGGCCGAGGTCTTCACTCCCGACGGGTGGTTCCGCACGGGCGATCTGGGCGAGTTCGACCAGGACGGGTGGCTCTATATCAAGGGGCGCCTGAAGAATATGATCGTCGGCCCCGCCGGCGAGAACATCTATCCCGAGGATATCGAAAGCGTCTTGAATTCGCACGTTTGCATCGCCGATTCGATCGTTACCGAGCAGGAGGGGCGTCTGGTGGCGCTCGTCCACTTCAACCGCGACGAGATCGAGACCATGATCGACGATTGGCGCGAGGAGTGGAATTCGTATAAGGAGGCTTGGGAGGCGAAGACCGAGCAGCTGAAGAAGGAGATCATGGATTTCGTCAATACGAAGGTCAACCGGTTTTCGCGCATCTCGGAGGTCGTCGAGGAGAAGGAGGAGTTCATCAAGACTCCTACGTTGAAGATCCGGCGGTTCCTCTACAATCGGAAAAAGGGCGATTCTCCCGCTTCGGAGCCGCTTTCTCCCGATACTTCCGACAGAGATTGAGTCTCTTTTTTCAGCAGCTTCGGCCCGGAGTGGCGGGGGAGATAAAAGGTTCCCGCCAGCGCGGCCGCAGATTCAGCAATCCCCGGCCTAAGAGGCCGGTTTTAGGAAGGGGCCTTCCAAAAAACCGAGGGTCGGTGTACACATCAGTCTGACGGAGAGCTTGTCTCTTTTGAATGGGCAAGGCTTCAGGCCTTGCCGCCCAGGGCCGGCTCGCATC
>JAIDKM010000098.1 GCA_029051915.1 Alistipes sp.
CCCGTACCCGACTAGGACTCGTCGACCCGTTAGACCGGCACGAAGATCTTCTTGCAATAGGAAGGCTTGAGCCCGTGGCCGTTGTCGACGACGCGGATCGTGAACTGCTGAGCGGGATAATCGACCGAACAAGAGAGGGAGACCCTATTCTCGGTATACTTGACGGCATTGGACAACAAATTGCTGACGACCTTCGTCAATGCTTCGGAGTCGACCATTGCCACGAAACCCGAATCGGGGAAGCTGCACGAAAAATCGATGCCCTTCTGCTCCATAGTCGGCCGGAAGCGGTCGCAGATAGAAGCCAACAAAGCCCCGACGTTGCACTCGGAGACATTGAGCGCCATGCCGCCGTCGGGATTCATCTTTTTGAAATCGAGCAACTGGTTGATGAGCTGCAACAACCGATGGCTATTGCGGTCGATGATCCGCAGATCCTGCCCCAGCCCCTCGGGCCACTGGTCGGAATGGGACATGATCTTCTCCAACGGCCCGATAATCAAAGAGACGGGCGTGCGGATTTCGTGGGCAATCATGGTCATGAACTGGATCTTAGCCCGGAACTCCTCGGCATCGCGCCTGCGTCGGAAGAGATCGAAACTTTCGACCGTTTTCCGTTCCGACCACCGCAAGAAAGCCCGCCAGGCGAATACCAACGCCAACAAACCGAAGATGACGTAGACGATCTTGGCCCACACCGACCACAAGGGATGAGGCCGCACGACGATGGAGACCGAAGCCCCGGTGTCGTTCCACACGCCGTCGCTGTTGGCCGCCCGAACGCGGAAGCGATAACGGCCGGCCGGCAGATTGGTATAGGAAGCGATGGTCTGGCTACCCACGTAACGCCACTGGGTGTCGAAGCCTTCGAGCTTATAAGCATAGGTATTCTTCTCGGGAGCGCAATAACTTAAAGCGGCGTAGGAGACGCTGATGTCGCGCTGCCGGTGCGAGAGGACGACGTCGCGGCTGAAATCGACGCCGGCGGAAGCGGAATCGTTGCGCCGCCCGTGGTTATGCGCGACGAACCCGGTGATGACGACGGGCGGCACGTAACGATTCTGGTAGATCAGATGCGGAAAAAAGGCATTGAACCCGTTGGTGGAACCCACATAGATCTTCCCCTCGGAAGTGAGGATACCGGAATTGACCATGAACTGCTCGCCGACGAGTCCGTCGGAGATGCCGAAACGAACGCACTGTCCGTCGGAAAACGTATAACGCAACAACCCCTGCGTAGTAGTGAGCCACAGACTTTTGCCGTCGCCGACGACGTAAGTAATATTGGAAGAACCGGAAGCGCCGGTCTCCAAGGCGACGGGCGAGAAACACTCCAGATCAGCGTCGTAGCGGCAAAGACCCTCGGCCGTGCCGGCCCACACCTCGCCGTCGGGCGCCACATAAAGGCTGTTGACGTGATCGCAGACCAGACCTCCCGAAGCGGACCGATAACACCGCCACTTTCCGGAAGCGGCCGTGTAACGGAAGATGCCGCCGCCCGAAGTAGCGAACCAAAGATCGCCGTCGGGTGTCTGTCCGATGTCGAGCGTGGTTTCGCCGAGCGTCCGTATGCGGACGAAAGAATCGCTCGTGCGGTCGTAGAGGAGCACGCCGGACATGGTAGTAACCCAGAGATTGCCGTCGCGGTCGCGGAAAAGAGCGTAGACGCTCTCGTTATCGAGCGCCGAAGGCGAATTGGAAGCGTGGTAGGCACGGAACGTACCGCTGCGCAAGTCGAGCCGGTTGAGGCCGCCGGCGTAGGTGCCGACCCAGAGATAAGGGCCGTCGGCGCAAAGCGCATGGATATTATGGGTAGAGATGCTGTTGCGGCCGCGCTCGGGAACGTAATGGTGCAGGACGCGGTGGGTACGAGGCGAAAAACACATCAAACCGCCGTTGTCCGACCCGATCCAGACGTTGCCCTCCTCGTCCTCGCAAAAACAACTGACCACATACCCCTCGCTGCGCCCGACGAGCCGCGACATGGAATAACGCTCGAACTGCCCGCTGTTGGGAGCGGCGTAATTGACGCCCCCGTAGTAGGTGCCGACCCAGAGTCCGCCCTCGGCATCCTTGATGACGGGATAGACAAACTTGTCGGTGAGCGAAACCGCATCGTACTGGTCGTTGGCGAACAACAAATATCTGCGAGTGAGCGTATTGTACCAAAGCAGACCGTCGTCGGAACCGATGAGCAACTCGCCCGGAGCATACTCGGTCATGGAATGGATGTGGGTGAATCCGTAAGCCTCGCCCGAAGCCAGGTAAGGAGTTACTCTGAGCGTCTGCCGGTCGTAGCGCTGCAAACCGCCGTCCCAAGTACCGAACCAAAGGAATCCCGAAGCATCTTCGAGCAGGCACTGCACGCGCTGAGGCCGGCAACCGAGGTACTTCAACCGGGGAGCGACGAAGCTGTCGGTTACCCTGTTGAGCGTATAGAGCGGCACATCGGAGAAAGAGACCGCCGCCCAAACCGTATTGTTGGAATCGGCATAGACATACTCGACGTCGTCGAGATCGCTCTCGAAGAGGAACTGCGACAACGCGTCGTCGTCCGGGGCATAACGGAACAGACCCTGTCCGCGCGTGGCGAACCAGAGGTTGCGATCGTGATCCTCGGCGATATGCGTGATGATGGAAGAGAGCTCCACGCTGTCGCGAGTCCGGCAATCGAGCCGGACGAAATCGGGCTGCCCCGATGCGGAACGCCGGAAAAAGACGCCGACATCGGTACCGACCCACAGGCGCCCCTCACTGTCCTCGAAGAGGGCATTGATGTAATTGACGTTGTGGTTGTTGCCCTCGGCATGGAGCGGATGGCGGACGATGGAGATTCCGTCGAAGCTGTTGAGACCCTCGCCCGTACCGAACCAGATGACGCCCTGACTGTCCTGGCACATACTCCGAACCGTATTGGAAGAAAGCCCCTTTTCGACCGTGAGACTGCGGAACTGGAAAGCCGGAGGAGCGGCCGCTGCGCCGGCATGCGAAAAGAACACCGGCCATGCGACGCAAAATGCCAGGCGACGAACTGTCGAAAAGAAGCGATTCATGGGTTTCTTGGTTTAGGTTATACAATATTACAACTTTTATTTCGATGAAAATAGAAAAATAATGCACGTCGATATAAAAATAGTCCAATATATCATTTTGGAGACTTTCTACCGAAGAAAACGCACCGAACGACAAACATGCAAGATGGACTATTTTGCTATTATATTGTACTGATCTCTTAGAGAAAAAGAAACCGAAGGTTTAATTTTGCATTATCGGGAAATTCCGGACGAAAACAATCAAAACCAAACCTTGAAACGATATGTTCGACAAAATCCAAACGACCGCACTGCTGTCGCTGCTGCTCGCAGCCGGCGCCATCTCCTGCTCGGAGACGCCACGCCAACTGCCCGTAACGGAGATTCATGAAGTGCCGTTCACGGCGACCGACATCACCGACGAATTCTGGTCGCCCCGCATCGAGACCAACCGAACGGTAACCATTCCGGCGGCCCTGCACCAATGCGACATAAACGGCCGATTCGACAACTTCGCCATTGCAGGCGGACTCTCCGAAGGAGAACACCGCGGCGACTTCTCGTTCGACGACACGGATCCCTACAAGGTGATCGAAGGAGCCTCCTACTCGCTGGCCGTGAAATACGACGCGGCGCTGGATGCCCGGCTGGACAGCATCATTGCACTGATCGCGGCGGCACAGGAACCCGACGGCTACCTGTGCACCTGCGTAACGAACAAGTGCTACCGTCTGTCGGGCTGGTGGGGCCGCTCGCGCTGGGAAAAGATCAACTCCCACGAACTCTACAACTGCGGCCACCTCTACGAAGCGGCCGTAGCCCACTACCGGGCGACGGGCAAACGTACGCTGCTGGACGTAGCGCTGCGCAACGCCGACCTGGTCTGCGAAGTATTCGGCCCCGACGAAGGACAGAAACATGTACCCTCGGGCCACCCGATCATCGAAATGGGCCTGGCGAAGCTCTACAAGGTAACGGGCGAGCAACGCTATCTGGACATGGCCAAGTATTTCGTGGAAGAGACGGGCCGCGGAACCGACGGCCACCGGCTCAGCGCCTACAGCCAGGATCACATGCCGATTCTGGAACAAGAAGAGATCGTAGGCCACGCCGTACGTGCGGGCTACCTTTACTCGGGTGTGGCCGACGTGGCGGCGCTGACGCACGACAAAGCCTATTTTGAAGCGCTCTGCCGCATCTGGAACAACATGGCGAGCCGCAAACTATACATCACGGGCGGCATCGGCTCGCGTGCGCAAGGCGAAGGCTTCGGCCCCGACTACGAACTGCACAACCACCAATGCTATTGCGAGACCTGCGCCTCGATCGCCAACGTCTACTGGAACCACCGCATGTTCCTCTACACGGGCGATGCGAAGTACATCGATGTGCTGGAGCTGGCGCTCTACAACGGTGTGATCTCGGGCGTATCGCTCAAAGGCGACGAATTCTTCTACGACAATCCGCTGGAGTCGATGGGACAGCACGAACGGGCCGAGTGGTTCGGCTGCGCCTGCTGCCCGGGCAACGTAACGCGCTTCGTAGCATCGGTGCCGAGCTATATCTACGCCACCGAAGGCGACGACCTTTTCGTAAACCTTTATATTCAGAGCAACTCGGAGATCGAAACGGCCGGAAACAAACTCCGGATCGCCCAGACGACCTCCTATCCGTGGGACGGAAACGTGAAGATCGCCGTAGCACCCGAGAAACAGGGCCGGTTCAAAATCCATCTGCGCATCCCGGGATGGGCACGCACGGCCCCCGTACCGACCGACCTCTATTCGTTCGCAGAC
Source organism: Alistipes sp. (assembly GCA_029051915.1). GTDB lineage: Bacteria > Bacteroidota > Bacteroidia > Bacteroidales > Rikenellaceae > Alistipes. The sequence goes on from JAIDKM010000098.1 coordinate 4,829, forward strand.
GGAACGGAACCCTATGGAGGAACGGTCGAGGTGAACGGCAAACGGATCAACGACGCGCGGCTGTATAACGGCTATGTAGTAATAGACCGCGACTGGCAGGCAGGCGACGAAATCGCGATCGCCCTGCCGATGGAGGTACGCCGCGTGCAGGCGCATGAAAATGTGGAAGACGACCGTGGCAAACTGGCCTTCATGCGCGGCCCGGTGGTATTCTGTCTGGAAGGCAAAGACCAACCCGGCGGCACCGTATTCGACAAGTCGATCGCCCGCGATGCGGCGCTCGAAACGGCATTCGACGAACAGCTGCTGGGCGGTGTGATGACGATCACGGGCCATGCGACCGAGATTCAACGCGACGGCACGACGAAAGAAGTGGAATTCAAGGCGATACCCTACTCGACGTGGTGCAACCGCGGTGCGGACGAGATGGCGGTGTGGATCCCCGAGACCCCGGAACTGACGCGCCCGACACCCGAACCGACCATCGCCTCGGAGTCGATGACTTTCACGGTACATGCGCCGATTCAGAAAGACGCCCCCGAATCGGCGGCCCGCTACGACTGGGCCTGGGGCGTCAACGACCAATGGGAGCCCAAGCGCTCGTCGGACATCTCGAAACCCTACCACTACTGGTGGCTCAAGAACGGCACGGAAGAGTCGCTGGCCTACGAATTCAAACGGCCCGAAACGGTGTCGAGCGTAGATGTTTACTGGCTCGACTTCGACCACTACGACGGCGATTTCCGGGTACCCGAATGGTGGAAACTCTACTACAAGGACGGGGCCGGCAAATGGCGGGAAGTGAAGACCTCGGACGCCTACGCGGTGGAGAAAGACCGCTACAACACGGTGCGCTTCGAACCGGTGAAGACCCGGGGACTGAAGATCGTGGCGAAGCTGCAAGAAGGCGTCTCGGGCGGCATCATCGAATGGAAAGTGAACTGAGACGATGAAAAGAAAGCTGATAACGATGCTGTTCCTGCTGGGGATGCTCCCGGCAGGAACGGCCTTTGCAGCCGCACCGGCCACGCTCCGATCGCCCGACGGACGCATTCGGGTGGAGGTGGAGACCGAAGGAAGGCTCCGCTACACGGTATCGCTCGACGGAGCGGTGCTGCTGTCGCAATCGGAAGCGGCGCTGGAACTCTCCGACGGCCGGACAATAGGCCGCAACGACCGGGCCCGCCGCATCCGCCGCCGGGAGAACGTATGCGAACGCATCGAAGCGCCGCTCTACAGACAAGCGGCATTCGACTTTACCTACAATGAACTGGAGATAAGCCTCGCCTCGGGATTCGGCATCACGTTCCGCGCGACGAACTAAGGCATCGCCTACCGTTTCAGCACCGACCGAAAAGGCCAGACGATCGTTACGGACGAA
>JAIDKM010000099.1 GCA_029051915.1 Alistipes sp.
GATCATCTACAACGGGGTCGAGATCGTGCCCATTCAGTTCCTCAAGGCTGTGTTGCCCGATCCCAAGTCGTTGGGTGCCAACTATCACGGTCAGACCTCCATCGGCTGCCGCATCCGCGGCCTCAAGGACGGCAAGGAACGCACCTATTATATTTATAACAACTGCGACCACGAAACCGCTTACAAGGAGACCGGTACGCAGGCTGTCAGCTTCACCACGGGCGTGCCCGCCGCTTTGGGCGCTTCGATGTGGGCCAAAGGACTGTGGCGCGGCGCCGGCGTTTTCAACGTCGAGGAGTTCGATCCCGATCCGTTCCTCGCCGAACTCGGCCCTCAGGGTCTCCCGTGGCACGAGTTGTTCGATGTCGATATCGAAGTGTAGCTTCCGACAAATTAGGAAGATCGTGCAGCCTGCGAATTTTTTCGCAGGCTGTTTTTGTGGTTCGTCGGTTCGTATTGTCTATAGGTATAAAGACTTATTTTCGTCGGGAGAAGTTGTTATTGTCGCCGATTTTCCTAAATTTGCACGTATTTTTCAGAAACGGATGCCATGATCGATTTCGCCAAGCTGCCTGCTCCCTGTTATGTCCTTGATGAAACTTTATTGGACAATAACCTTGCTGTCATCGATCGGGTGCGCCGCGAGTCGGGCACCGAAATCATCGTTGCTCTCAAGGCCTGCGCCATGTGGAGCATCTTCCCCGAGCTGGCAGCCCATTCCGACGGGGCTACCGCTTCCTCGGCTGCCGAGGCGCGGCTGGTGCTGGAGGAGTTCGGGCGTCCGGCCCATACCTATGCTCCGACTTATTCCGACCGCGATTTCGATGAGATCCTGCGTTGCAGCGACCACATCACTTTCAATTCGCTCGGACAGTTCCGGCGCTTCGGTCAACGCGCCCTTATCAACGGCGTGTCGTGCGGCCTGCGCATCAATCCCGGCTATTCGCCTGTCGAGACCGATTTGTATAATCCTTGTGTCGCCGGTTCGCGGCTCGGCATTTCGTCCGAGCAATTGGCCGAACTGCCTGTCGGCGTCGAGGGACTGCATTTCCACGTCTTGTGCGAGTCGCGGCCCGAGCACCTGCAAAAGGCGCTCGATGCCGTCGAGGAGCGTTTCGGTCGCTTCCTCCCGCAGATCAAGTGGCTCAACATGGGCGGCGGACATCTGATGACCCATGCCGACTACGATTGCGACGAACTGATCCGCATCCTGCGTGAGTTCAAGGCGCGTCATCCCCATTTGCGGCTGATTCTCGAACCCGGCAGCGCCTTTACATGGCGGACGGGCTATCTGGTTTCCACCGTCGAGGATATCGTCGAGAACGGGGGCGTTCATACCGCCATGCTCGACGTGTCGTTCGCTTGCCATATGCCCGATTGCCTCGAAATGCCCTATAAGCCGGCCATCGTCGGAGCCCATGAACCGGCTGACGGAGAAAAGCGGTGGCGCATGGGCGGTGCCAGTTGCCTGGCCGGCGATTTCTGCGGCGACTGGGCTTTCGACCACGAGTTGAAAGTCGGCGAGCGCATCGTCTTCGAAGATATGATCCACTATACGATGGTCAAGACCACGATGTTCAACGGTGTGCATCATCCCGCCATCGTCATTGTCCGCCGCGACGGCCGTACGGAAGTCGTCCGCGAGTTCGGATACGAAGATTTCAAAAACCGCATGTCTTAAAACCAAACTTCAGATAAATGGAAAAATTCGTTCCTACATCCTATACGCTCGAGTGCGTCGCTACCGGGCGGGAGTTCGAGGACGAGGGTTGGACGCTCGAAGACCGGGCGTGCAAAACACCGTCGCTCGTTCGTGCCCGATATGCCAAGAAGCAGATCGAAGTCCGCTCCGACGAGTGCGGTCTTTACAAATTCGCAGACTGGCTGCCCGTCAAGCGGATGCTCAAAGGTTCGTCGGCCCCGGTTACTTACAAGAGCAAGGGGCTCGGCAAACACCTCGGACTTGAGAATCTCTGGATCACGTTCAACGGCTACAATCCTGCCGTCGGAGCTTCGATGACGACCTGCTCGTTCAAGGAGACCGAGGCTTATTCGGTTTGCGCCCGTGCTGCCGAAGATGAAAAGCGCGTGCTTGTCGTCGCTTCGGCCGGCAATACTGCGCGTGCTTTTGCAAAAGTCTGCTCCGATAACGGCATCAAGTTGCTGCTTGCCGTGCCTTACGACAACATCGGTGCCCTGTGGTTCGAGGAGCCTTTGAATCCCTGCGTGAAGCTGATCTCCTGCGAGAAGGGCGGCGACTACTTCGATGCCATTCATCTCTCCAACCTTGCGTTGAAGGGCAACGGATTCTATGCCGAGGGCGGTGCCAAGAATATCGCCCGCCGCGACGGCATGGCCACGACCGTGCTTTCGGCCGCCACCACGATCGGCCGGATTCCCGATTACTATTTTCAGGCCGTAGGTTCCGGTACGGGCGCTATCGCTGCCTGGGAGGCTAACATGCGCTTGATCGAGGACGGTCGTTTCGGAAGCCACGTCATGAAGTTGATGGTTTCGCAGAACGCTCCTTTCGTCCCCATGTACGACGCATGGCGGGCCGATTCGCGGCTGATGCTTCCTTACGACGACGACAAGGCGCGCCGTGATGCCGAGATCATCGACGCTAAGGTCTTGTCCAACCGGCGGCCTCCCTATGGTCTTGCCGGCGGTCTCTACGATGCGTTGAAAGCGGCGGGCGGCGATGTCTTCGTTGCGACCAACGCACAGGCCCGCAAGGCGGCCAAGCTCTTTCAGGAACTGGAGGGCGCCGACATTCATCCGGCGGCCAGTGTCGCTACAGCATCGCTTATCAAAGCCGTTGCCGATGGCAAGGTAGATAAGAACGCCACCGTCATGCTCAATATTACGGGTGGCGGCGAGCAACTTTTCAAGCAGGGCAAGGAACTATGGTATCTTAAACCGAGCCTTGTTTTTCCGCTCGATCCGTCTGTCGACGAAGTGGTTGCCAAAGTCGAGGATTTATTCAAGTAATATTTCATGTAACAATGAGAAAATTTCTGGTAACTATCGCTTTGCTTTCGGCCGTCGTTCCATTGCAGGCCCGGCAGCCGGAACCTTTCGATCCGAGTGTCAACCGTTGGCTGAAAGCCAACCGGGGTGCGGATTATCCGCGTTTCGCCCCGGAGC